>JAFGVJ010000078.1 GCA_016938055.1 Prolixibacteraceae bacterium | reverse complement strand
GCTCAAAAAGGAAGCCGATCTGTGCTTGTCCATCTTTAAACAATTTTGTTTGGAGGAAGATCTCGATTTGTTCCATGTTCGGGAAGTGCCTGTTGATTCCAAAGCACCCGGTGAAATTGCCCTTCGTACCGAACCAAGAGTGGTTCAGGTTTTCATCAAATCCATTGTCAAACGTGAGCAGGAAACCCTGGAACGTAAACTTTATGTGGTTCGGAAGCTTAGTGAAAATGAAATTCGAAATTCACGACTGAGATACAAGAACTCCTTTTATTTCCCAAGCTTGTCCACCAAAGTAATGATTTACAAGGGCATGTTGACTCCCGGCCAGGTGCCTGCATATTTCAAGGACCTTCAGGACGAAAGTGTGAAAAGTGCCATCGCTTTGGTCCACTCACGCTTTAGTACCAATACTTTTCCTACCTGGGATTTGGCTCAGCCTTTCAGAATGATTGCTCACAACGGTGAAATCAATACCGTGAAAGGTAATCGCATGTGGATGCATGCCCGTGAAGCCCTGTTAAAATCAGAGGTATTTGGCGACGATCTGAAAAAAGTGCTTCCCATTATCGAACCCGGCAAAAGCGATTCGGCTTCGTTCGACAACGTGATGGAGTTTCTCCACATGGCCGGTCGCCCCATGCACCATGTGTTGTGCATGATGATCCCGGAATCGTTCAACGATAAAAATCCCATCCCCGACAGTCTCAAAGCTTTTTATGAATATCATTATACCATCATGGAACCCTGGGATGGGCCGGCTTCCATCGTTTTTTCCGACGGACGTTACATTGGCGGAACACTGGACCGTAATGGCCTTCGTCCTTCGCGTTATGTGGTAACCAAAGACGATCTCATCGTGATGGGTTCTGAAGTGGGTGTCCAGGATTTTGAGCAGGAAAACATTCTGGAAAAGGGGCGTTTGCGCCCGGGTAAAATCTTGTTGGTTGACACCAAACTGGGCATCATCATCCCCGATCAGGAAGTGAAAAAAGAGCTCACCCAGCGCAATCCATATCAAAACTGGATCCGGGAAAACCGACTGCAACTCGAAGATATTGAAGTGATTCAACGAGTTCCGTCATCCATGGGCGAAGAGTATGAAACCTATCTCAAAGAGTTTGGATATTCTAAGGAAGACATTCAGCTGACCATACAAGGAATGGCCAGTTCTGGGATTGAACCAACTTCTTCCATGGGGAACGATACTCCCATCGCAGCATTCTCCGATAAACCACAAAGGTTTTTCAATTATTTCAAGCAATTGTTTGCCCAGGTGACCAACCCGCCCATCGATCCCATCCGTGAAGAACTGGTGATGTCGCTTACGAACTATATTGGTTCCCTGAATAAGAATATCCTGGAAGAGAATCCGGAGCATTGCAAGCTGATCAAATTTAACCATCCCATCATCACCAATACCGATCTGGGTAAAATCAAAGATATTAAAGAAGCCTATTTCTCTCATGAAACCATTCCCATGGTCTTTCAGGCCAAAGAAGGGGAGAAAGGTTTCCGTCGTGCCCTTGACAGCATTTTATTGCAAGCAGAGAAAGCAGTAGATGAAGAGAAAAATTTCATCATCCTTTCTGATCGGTTCATCAACCGCGAAATGGCTGCCTTACCTTCACTATTGGTGGTAGCAGCTGTGCATCATCACCTGATTCAGGTGAAAAAAAGGATGCAAATCGGGATCATTGTTGAGACTGCCGAAGCACGTGAAGTGATGCATTTTGCCCTGCTTTTCGGCTATGGTGCCAGTATTGTGAATCCCTATCTTGCCTTTGCTGCCATCGATGACCTGGTGAAAAAGGATGCCATCCCTTCGGATTACAGCACTGCCCGTAAAAATTACATCAAAGCCATCGAGAAAGGTTTGTTGAAAATATTCTCCAAAATGGGCATTTCAACCCTTCGAAGTTACCATGGTGCACAAATTTTTGAAGCCTTTGGCGTACACCCCGATTTAATCAACAAGTATTTCAGGGGAACTCCGTCGCGCATTGGCGGTGTGGGCATTAAAGAACTCACCCGCGAAGCTTTGATGTTCCATGATAAAGCCTTTGAACAGACCAACGAGAAATTCATATTGAAAAGCGAAGGGACTTATCACTACCGTGTTGATGGCGAACGTCATGCATGGAATCCCGAAACCATAGGCTTGCTTCAATGGAGTACCCGCACCAACGATTATTCAAAATATAAGGAATACAGCCGGCGAATCAACGAAGAAAACAAGACCCACTTTATCAGGGGCTTTTTGAAACTGAAAAAGGACAGGAAACCTGTTGATATTTCAGAAGTTGAATCGGTTGAGCACATCACCCGGCGTTTTGTTACCGGAGCCATGTCGTACGGTTCTATCAGTAAGGAAGCCCACGAAGCCCTGGCCATTGCCATGAACACCCTTGGTGGACGGAGCAATACCGGCGAAGGGGGTGAAGATCCCGGACGTTTTGGTACCATCAAAAACAGTAAGATCAAACAAGTTGCTTCAGGACGTTTTGGGGTGACTAACAACTACCTGGTGAATGCCGAAGAAATTCAAATTAAAATGGCGCAAGGTGCCAAGCCAGGTGAGGGCGGACAGTTGCCTGGTTTCAAAGTCAATAAAATTATTGCAAAACTTCGGAATTCTACACCTGGAATTACCCTGATTTCACCACCTCCGCACCACGATATTTATTCTATCGAAGACCTTGCACAGCTTATTTACGACTTGAAATGTACCAATCCTGCTGCCAAGGTTTCGGTGAAACTGGTGTCAGAAGATGGTGTGGGAACCGTAGCTGCCGGTGTTGCCAAGGCTTTTGCCGATGTCATTACCATTTCGGGCTTCGAAGGCGGAACCGGTGCATCACCAGCCAGTTCCATCAAACATGCTGGAGCTCCCGCTGAAATGGGGATTGCCGAAGCTCAGCAAACCCTGGTGATGAACGACCTTCGCGGTCGGGTGAAATTACAGGTCGATGGTCAGTTAAAAACCGGCCTCGATGTGGTGAAAATGGCCTGTCTGGGAGCCGAGGAATTTGGTTTCAGCACCAGTGCATTGGTTGTACTTGGTTGTGTGATGATGCGCAAATGTCACCTGAATACTTGCCCTATGGGCATTGCCACTCAAAAAGAAGAATTGCGGGAACGCTTTATCGGAAAAGCCGATTATGTGATCAACTTTTTCCGATTCATTGCTCAGGACATCAGAGAAATCATGGCCGAAATGGGCTATACCCGCTTCGACGATCTTGTTGGAAAACCCGAGTTGCTGGAGGTCGATCCGGAGGTTCAAAACTGGAAATCATCCACCATCGATTTTAGCAATATCCTTTTTAAACCCAAGGAAGCCGAAATTTATTCCATCAGAAACCAGTCGCCCAATACCCTCGACCTTGATGAGCACCTGGATCGTCAACTCATCCGTGATGCCAATGCGGCCATCAAAGGGAAGCAAAAAATATGGATCGAAACAAGCATCAACAACACTCAGCGTACGGTTGGTGCCATGCTATCGGGTGAAATTTCAAAACGTTATGGCGAAGCAGCCCTGCCAGAAGAGTCCATCAACTGTATTTTTCATGGCTCTGCCGGTCAGAGTTTTGGAGCATTCCTGGTGAAAGGCGTTTCGTTCCGTTTACAAGGCGATTCCAACGACTACCTTGGAAAAGGCTTGTCGGGGGGAAACATTGTGGTGGTACCTCGCTCAAAATCAACCTTTGAACCATCGCAAAACATCATCGTTGGAAATACCACCCTCTATGGTGCAACAGGTGGAAAAGTATACATCAAAGGAGTGGTAGGCGAACGTTTTGCCGTGCGTAATTCGGGTGCTTATGCTGTGGTGGAAGGTACTGGTGATCACTGTTGCGAATACATGACCGGTGGTAGGGTAGTGGTGTTGGGTAAAACCGGGCGGAACTTTGCTGCCGGGATGAGCGGTGGCATTGCTTATGTGCTGGATCTCGAAGGCGATTTCGATTACTACTGCAACAAAGGACTGGTGGAATTGTGCACCGTTGAAGACAAGGCCGATGTAGTAGAATTGCAAACCCTTATCAGTGAGCACCTGACCCAGACCCGAAGCAATCTGGCCGCTAAAATACTCACCAACTGGGATGAATTCCTTCCAAAATTTGTAAAAGTAATTCCCTTCGAATACAAGAAAATACTTGAAGAAGAGAAACTACGCAAAATTGAAATGGAACTGCAAAAGTCAATCGACGATCGCAGACACGAATAAATACAAAAAGTACAAATAACAAAGATCAATTTCCAAATACCAAAAAAGAAGATTTTGAATTTTGGAATTTTAAAATAAATATTGAGTTATGGGAAAACCAACAGGATTCATGGAAATAGCCCGCAAGGAAGGCGGGTATCGGCCCGTTCAGGAACGCATCGGCGATTATGGCGAGGTAGAACAGACCCTGAACGATGACGATCGCAGGGCACAAGCTGCCAGATGCATGGATTGCGGCGTTCCTTTCTGCCACTGGGCATGTACCGTTTGCAGTAAAATACCTGAATGGCAGGATGCACTCTATAAAGGCGATTATAAAGAAGCATACGAATTGCTCACTTCCAGCAATTCATTCCCCGAATTTACCGGAAGAATCTGTCCGGCTCTTTGCGAAAAATCGTGCGTGCTAAATATTCATAACGAACCGGTAACCATTCGTGAAAATGAAGTGGCCATCATCGAAAAAGCTTTTGAACTGGGCCTGGTGATTCCGCGGGTACCGCATAAACGAACCGGCAAGAAAGTAGCTGTAATTGGTTCAGGGCCAGCAGGTCTTTCTGTGGCCGACATGGTGAACCAATTTGGACATGAGGCCACTGTTTTCGAGGCCGATGATGCCATTGGAGGTTTGTTGCGTTATGGAATTCCTGATTTTAAGCTGAACAAGAATGTAATCGATCGCCGGCAGAAAGTGATGGAAGCCGAAGGCATCCGCTTTGTATTGAACACCAAAGTCGGCAAGGACATTCAACACAGCGAACTGCTGAAAAATTACGATGCCATTGCTTTGGCCATTGGTGCCATGGTTCCGCGCGACCTTCAGGTTGAAGGGCGTGATGCTAAAGGGGTTCACTTTGCCATGGATTTTCTGAAACAGCAAAACAAAAAAGTACGTGGCGTGAAATTCACGGATGCTGAACGCATTCTGGCCACCGGCAAGAATGTACTGGTAATTGGAGGTGGCGACACCGGTTCCGATTGTGTGGGCACTTCGGTTCGTCAAAAGGCGCTGAGTGTAACGCAAATTGAAATCATGCCCAAACCACCTTCAAAGCGTACCTTGAACAATCCGTGGCCCTATTGGCCCGATACCCTCCGTTCTTCAAGTTCACACAAAGAAGGTTGTACCCGTCGCTGGTCACTGGCTACCCGCCGGATCCTCCACGAAAAGGGACAACTTACCGGGGCCGAAGTGGTGCAGGTCGAATGGGTAAAAGGTACTGATGGAAGGATGCAAATGAAGGAAGTTCCGGGTACGGTCGAAATCATCAAAGCTGAACTCATTCTGCTTTCTATGGGCTTTGTTTCACCGGTTCACGAAGGTTTGCTCATGAATTTAAACCTTGACTTCGATCAGCGTGGCAATGTGAACACTTTGAGTAAATCCACGCAAACCAATCAGGATAAAATATTTGCCTGTGGCGATGCCAAATCGGGAGCCAGCTTGGTGGTGCGTGCCATTGCCAGTGGCCGTGAATGTGGCGAGCATATTCATCAATACCTTATGGTTTAATGTTTTAAATGAGATATTGAAAAAAAAAGGACAGCATAAAAGCTGTCCTTTTTTTGGCTGAGTCACTTGGTTTGGCTCATTTGCATCCTTTGTTTTTATTTGAATGACTTTCACCGTTGAATAAGCTGGTTTTTTAGTACTTTTGTGACGTTTTATCATTTCATTCAGAAGGATTTACAAAAATAGTATACGATGAAAAACCGAAATTTTAGCTTATTGAAACCCATGCTTTTCCTCATGGTCGTTATGATTCTATCTTCATGCGAGAAGTACAAAAAGGAAATTGAACAACTCAATGTCTCCAGGGACAGCATTCAAACCATTGTTGACGAGCGCAATAATCAGGTACTCGACTACATTATTTCCTTCAACGAAATACAACAGAACCTCGATTCAATCAAGCAGGTTCAGAAAATCGTTGGCATCGAAATGGGCAGTACCGATGTTGAAAACCAGGTTTCGGAGAAAGAACGAATTTTGAATGACATCGCTAGGATCAACAATTTGCTCAACCAGAACAAGAAACTGGTGGCAAGCTTGCAAAAGAAACTTAAGGATTCGAACCTGAATAGCAAAGAACTGGAACAAATGATTCAGCGTATGGTTTTACAGGTTGAAGAGAAAGACCGTGAGATTGCCCTTTTGAACAGTGAAGTAGCAAATCTGAAAATCGATATTACGGAACTTAACCTTCGCATTGAAGTGTTGGCCGAGGAAAGCACTCAAAAATCGTCAACCATTGAAGCGCAACAAAACAAAATGAACGAAGCGTTTTATTGTTTTGGCACCCGCGATGAGTTGATTGAAAATGGAGTAGTTGAAAAAACAGGGGGCTTTTTGGGGATCGGTAAAACGGTGAAATTGAAATCTGATTTCAATCATCAGTATTTTACCACTGTTGATCAACGACAGTTCCGGGAAGTAATCCTGATGGCTCCTAAGGCCCGTTTACTTTCTGTGCATGCCGACAGCTCTTATCATTTTACCGGTACCGAAAAAATGGTTGAAAACCTGGTGATTGACGATGCCGATGCTTTCTGGAAACTGACCAATTATCTGATCGTTTTGGTTGAATAAACTCTAAATAAAAAATGTTATCACTAAGCAGGTTGAGATTTCAACCTGCTTTTTTATGGCATGATCTTTTCAAACATAATATTGTATTTCAAAAATTTTGTATATTACTACAAAATTATCAGCACTGATACCCAAAATTCTTCAATGAAAACAAACACATTCATAGGCGGGATTTCTGGTTTATTGGCTTGCCTGTTTGGTATTGCCCTCCAAGTACCCGGCCAGGAGCCTCAATCCGATATTTATGAACTTAACTTTAATGAACTGGCTAAACTGAAGGTTGTTACTGTGTCGAAAACCGAACAGTCCATTGATGAAATACCGGCCACAGTTAGGGTGATTACTGCCAGAGAAATCAACAACCGGGCCTACCAAAATCTCGAAGATGTATTGGCCGATCTGCCTGGTTTCCAGTTTCGTAACATTCAAAGTATTAACAGCTATGTTTTTCAGCGGGGTATCCCCAATCAAAACAACCTGATGCTGGTGATGATTGATGGGGTTTTGGTGAACGAACTCAATTCAGGAGGTTTTTATGCAGGGGCCCAGTACGATTTGAAAAATGTTGAACGTATCGAAGTGGTTTATGGACCTTCATCGGTGGGCTATGGTACCAACGCCATTTCAGGTATTGTCAACATCATCAGCAAAACAGCCCAAAAGACTGGTGGCGGTATCAGTGGAACGACAGGGGGATTCAGCACCCAGGCTACACATGGCTGGTATAACCTGGTGAATGACGAACGGCAGTTTCAAATGCGGGTTACAGGCATGGTTCATGGCAGCAATCGGGCCAACCTGAAAGGTGCTGCCGGGGATCATAACTGGAGTGATTTGCTGGACCTGCATGAGAACAATTATCATGCGAGCCTCAGAGCCCGTTATCAAAATTTTACCTTCGGGAGTAATTATCTGAACAAACAAACTTCGCTGGGGGCATACCGTAAATCAAGCGGAACGGCAAACCGTGATTTTGGAACCAACTGGAACATTCTGTTTCTGAATAATTTTCTGAAATACAACCGGCAGATCAACGATCAGTTTAACTGGTCGTGGGTATTGTATCACCGTAATACCACCGTGCTGAGGAATACAGTTTACGAGGTGACTGATACTGCCCAGGTAGGTTATTATCGTCCCAACAATCTCATTGGGCTTGAGAATTTGTTCAGTTACCATTTTAATGATTTTTTTACGATGACCGGTGGTGTTATGTTTGAATATGAAAAGCTGGCCAAAAAGGCGGTGTTCACCTACAGCAACAGCATGTTTGAAGCCCCTCCGCTTCCAGGAAGTCCCGATTTTCAAAACAATTTATTGGCCAGTGTTTTTGTTGAACCCAATCTTCATATCACCCATGATCTTTTTTTATCGGGAGGTTTACGTTTCGACAACAGCTCGGTGTATCAGCAGGTACTGACCCCCCGCGCTGGCATCAATTTCAATCCGGGACGAAGCTCTTTTTTGCTGGCTTATGCCGAAGCTTTCAGGGCTCCAAAACCCTGGGACTATTACGATGGTGCCGGTAATCCCAATCTTTTGCCCGAAACCATGAAATCCATGGAAATAGCCATTAAATATGCCTTCAATGAACACTGGCACTCTTCTGCCAACTTGTACCTGAACAAATTGCACAATGGCATTGTAAAGGAAGGATCCGGTGCTACCTATCGTTGGACCAATAGTGGAATTATCAACACCAAGGGATTGGAGTGGACAATGTTCTTCTCCTCTCAAAAGCTCGAAGGAGCGTTGAACTATACCTATACCAGCAGTGTGGATGAGTCTGGAAGGCAACTACCCGAAATCAGTGCCCATACCGCCAATGCCGGAGTGACCCTTCTTTTAAAGCCGTCACTAAGCTGGAACTTGCGGGCAGCTTTTGTAGGTGAGCGGGAAAATAACCGTGTAATTGCCAGTACACAAACAAGCACCATCGATCCTTTTTGCTTGTTGAACAGTGCCCTGACCTGGAAACCATTCCAAGCAATGACTATTCAGTTAATAGGCCGCAATCTGCTGAATGTTGAATACTATCATCCGTCGAACGGTACACCCGATCGCTACCGTCAGCCACAACGAATGCTGCTGTTAATGATAGCTTATGAATTTGAAAAATAAGGTGATGAATGTGAAAATCTTTGGCTTTTTGGTCCTTATGTTTTGCTTTTCGTTTTGGGGAAGTGCTCAGGTGGAATCGGCCCGGGTAATGGGGGCATATACCTACAATTTTGCACGTTATACCAACTGGCCCAACGAAACGGCTTTCGAAAGATTTGGGCTCATGGTTATCAGTAAGGACGAAAAAATCCGCAATGAGTTCAAAACATTTGCCGAAACCCGTACCATTAAAGGTAAACCCATTCACCTTCAATTGCTTGCTTCGTTGCCGGGTGAACTTGGTCCAGAGCTTCATCTGATTGTGCTTGCTCAAGATCAACTCAACCATTACGATGAATTGTATCAAATGATTGGCAAACGTCCTGTGCTGCTGGTTTCAGAGAATTACCCCGACCAAAGCCGGGTGATGATCAATTTGTATACCACTCCTGAACATGAACTCTTGTTTGAAGTGAATAAAGCCAATGTGGTCAATCATCAGCTTTCCATCGATCCTGAAATTCTATTGATGGGCGGAACCGAAATTGATGTGATTACTTTGTACCGAAATACCCAGAATTCACTGGAACAACTCACTCATCGCTTTGAAAAACTGAACGATTCCCTCTTGTTCCTGAATGAGTCCATTGCTTTGTCGCTGGCACAGGTTGAGGAACAACGCAAATCGCTTGAAATGCAGCAATTAAAGCTCGATGAACAACAGGAAGAATTGAAGAGCGGGAAAGAAGCCCTGATTATACAAAACAAAGCCATTGTGGAGCAACAATCGGTAATGCGGGAACAGAAAAATGCACTGGACCTGCAAAACCTGCAACTTCGGGCACAAAAGGATGAACTCGGGCAGCAGCAATCCCTTGTTGCAATTCAACAAAAAAATATTGAACGAAGCCGGCAAACACTTGATAGTTTGGTGGTTGAAATCGACAATCGTAATCGTGTTCTGACCGAACAATCGAGCATCATTGACCGGCAAAAGATGACCACCGTGCTTGCCCTGGTAGCTGGTTTTCTGGCTTTGTTGGTGCTGTTTACGAATTACAACAACTACCGGCGGAAAGTCCAACAAAATAAAATCCTGATCCGGCAAAAAAGGGAGATTGAAGAAGGAAACAAAAAACTAAAAGCCACCAATAAAAGCTTATTCCAAACCCTGGGGCAGCTGAAGGAAACCCAGTCGCAACTGGTTTCTTCCGAGAAAATGGCTTCATTGGGGGTACTCACTGCAGGAATAGCCCATGAGATCAACAACCCGGTTAACTTCATTTATACGGGAATCAACAGCCTGAAAAACGATTACAACGACCTGGTTCCGCTGTTAAAAACCATTGATGAAGCTGATCATGAAACCGATGCACATGTTTTCAGGGATGAAGTGTTGCAAAAACGTGATCAGATCGATTTTTCAGAAATTCTGGAAATCATCCCTCAAACCATCGACGATATCAGGGTGGGAGCTGAACGTAGCGCCGACATCATACGAGGCTTACGTAATTTTTCACGCATCGATGCCGATACCTGGCAGCAATCCAACCTCCACGAAGGGATTGATTCAGCCTTGTTACTCTTGCGCAACAAGTTCAAAAACCACATCAGGGTAGAAAAACACTATGCCCAGTTGCCAAAAGTAGAGTGTTATCCGGGCAAATTGAACCAGGCTTTCTTAAATATTCTCAGCAATGCCATCGATGCCATTGGAGATGAGGGGACCATCACCATCACCACCCGCCCAAAAGGTGATCAGGTTTTAATTGAAATAGCTGATACCGGGAAAGGCATCAGCAAAGAACATTTGGATAAGATTTTCGACCCGTTTTTTACCACCAAATCAGTTGGTTCGGGTGTGGGGCTGGGGCTATCCATCACCTTTGGCATCATCAGGGACCACCATGGCTCGATTGATGTAAAAAGTGAAGAAAATGTTGGAACAGTATTTACGATTTCATTACCTTGTATGCACATTCAATGAAAACAATGGCCAATCAGCAATATACCATTCTATACATCGATGATGAAGAAATCAATCTTCGCCTCTTTAAAACGACTTTCCGACGCGAGTACTACGTTATCACAGCCCGGGATGCCAAAGAAGGTATGGAAGTGCTTTCATCCGAAAAGGTTGATCTGATCATTACTGACCAGCGTATGCCGGACATAACCGGGGTTGAATTTTTGAAAATGGTTCAGGAAAAATGGCCGGGAATTCCTCCGGGCCGTTTAATCATCTCGGGATACAGTGACCCTGAAGATATTGAGGAAGCCTACAAACACTATCAATTATACAGGTTCATTGCCAAACCCTGGAAAGAAACTGAACTCAACGATATCATTAAAAAAGCCATTGAGAATGAATGAAGATCTGAAATATACCATCCTGTATGTTGATGATGAAGAATCGAACCTACGGATTTTTAAAAACACTTTTCGCAAACAGTACAACATACTGACCGCCAAATCGGGAACCGAAGGTCTTGATTTGCTCGAGCATGAAAATATCGACCTGATATTGACCGACCAAAGGATGCCCGGAATGTCGGGGATCGATTTTCTGAAAATTGCCATCGATAAGTTTCCTGAACTCAACCGCATTCTGGTTACCGCCTATTCCGATTACGATATACTGAGGGAAGCAGTCAATGAATTGAAAATCTTCCAGTACGTTGAAAAACCCTGGAAAGAGGAGGATATCAAATCCACCATCGACAGTGCGCTGGAAATCCATCGTCTGAAAATGGAAAACATGAAGCTGACATCCGTCCTGCAAAAGAGCAACAATGATCTTGTTCGGATCAACGAAACCCTGATTCAGGAAATTCAGCAACATAAAAAAACTCAGGAGGCCCTCATTGCCGAGAAGGAATATGCCGAAAAATGTAACATGTTGAAGACCGCTTTTCTGGCCAACATGAGTCACGAGATCAGAACCCCCATGAACTCCATTATCGGTTTTACCGATTTGCTGAACATGGGTGGATTAAGACCAGAAGTGCGTTCGGATTATACCATGATTGTTCAGAAGAGTTGTAATCAGTTGTTGAATATTGTCAATGATATTATTGAAATATCCAAGATTGAAACCGGAAATGTCGATATCCGGATGGCTCCCATATCAATGGTTCCGTTCCTGGAGGGTATTTATAAAACCTTTCTGCCTGAAGCAGTGAAGAAAAACATCGACTTAAAACTTCAGCTGAAACAAGGTGATACGACCATTGTATGTGACCATCTGAAATTGCTTCAAATATTCAACAATTTGGTTTCCAATGCACTGAAATTCACGAAGCAAGGGTCAGTAACCATTTCGGCTTTGATACAACCCGATCAGGTATTGTTCTCAGTGAAGGATACCGGGATTGGTATTGACCCTGAGCATTTTGAGTATATTTTCGATCGTTTCAATCAGGTAGAAACCACTGCCACACGGAAATTTGGCGGGAATGGTCTGGGTTTGGCCATCTCGAAAGCTTATGTCGAAAAGATGAACGGAAAAATATGGGTCGAATCGGAAATTGGCAAAGGAGCTGTTTTTTATTTCACGATTCCGGTAAAACAGCAGGGCTAGTCAATTTTCAGCAGCATCACGCCGGTTTGTAAATGATTGCCCATAACGTATTCAATCAGTGTTTCATTGCTAACCACTACTTGCCCGGCATCGGATGAGGCGTGTAGCAAGTGAATTTTTTCACCATTTCGCACGCTTATACCTGTGTGAATTACATCCAAACCTTCAATACTCGTTGTAAATGCAATAATCCAACCTTCTTCCAGGTAGGGTTCAACCTTTTTCAAATCTTCTTTGGGGATATAGTAGGCAACTCGGTCCGAAATGGATGCTTCAATGGCTTTCAGTCCGGGAATCAAGGTGCTATCTTTCAAAAGTTGAGGATAAGCCGAAATGTGTTGACTCATAAAATTGACCGCATTGGGGTAGGGAACACCGCCATGTATTTTGCTGATATCTTTTACATAGCCCTTGGTGCTGTTGTCGGCAATCCATTCGGTGAAATAATGCAGGCGACTGTTATAGCCATCCAGTAGTCCGTTCCGGTATCGAATACGTTTTAAAATGTATTGATAACTATCGAAGGTATAGCCTCCCATTTTAAAGGTGGTGGTCAGGGCCAGGCAGGTTTCCACAAAGGTGGTACAGTCGAATTCTCTCAGGTTGATCACCAGTGTTTCCTCGTCGCCCACCTCCAGCGTATGGGCTTTGTAAGGGCTACCTATAAACGAAAGGCCAATTTTTTCGAGCAAGAGCGACATCCGGTCGAGGCTTTCTTCTTTGAATTCAGCTCTCTTGGCTAAAATCAGCAACGAATCTTCGTGCGTATAGGTAAGGGCATAATCGGTTTGCACTTGCGGGATCAGTTTGCCACAACTGCCCAATGAGAAAATGACAAGAAAAAGGATCAGGTAACGCATTGGTTCAATTTCTATTTGATTTCAAGTAGTAACAAAGAAACCACATTTTTGATTAAGCCCTCAATCACAAAACTTCAATTTAATAAAAAAAGGATATCCGCTGCAATCCCTGCCACGCCGTTCACAACATTGGTGTTTTATTTGTGCCTTTTTTGCAATTCCCTGGCTAAATCCTCAATTCGGTATCCTTTGTGCGTAAGCAGTACGATAAGGTGGTACAGCAAATCGGCCCCCTCATACAAAAAGTTTTCATCGTCGTTGGCCATGGCACCGATAATGGTTTCAACGGCCTCTTCACCTACTTTCTGTGTGATGGTACGTGTACCTTTCTGAAACAGTGAGGTGGTGTACGAGCCTTCAGGCATCTCGGCTTTCCGCTTCTCGATAAAATCCTGAAGCTGTGATAGGAACAGGATATCTTGTTGATTTTGTGATAAGTTGCTCATGATATTTTTTTTATTCATTG
This sequence comes from Prolixibacteraceae bacterium, assembly GCA_016938055.1. GTDB lineage: Bacteria > Bacteroidota > Bacteroidia > Bacteroidales > Prolixibacteraceae > Roseimarinus. Next base: position 5,717 of record JAFGVJ010000078.1, on the reverse strand, counting down.
GGATGTTTAAATCGTTTATTGTCACTAATCAGGGATTTTATTCTCATTAAGATTCAGGTTGTTAAGCAGGTGTGGAAGAAATGATTCGTATACACTTATGACGAAAAGATCGGGTTTTTCATTGGCAATTTTATCGGTATGTAAATTGTATTCCCAGTTGTCGAAAAGGAAAATACTGTACGAAAAATGTTCGGCCAAATTTTGATAGAGGTATTCCCCAAACGAATCGTTCACCATCATCAGCCGGGGAAGCGCGCTGTTGGATTGCTGATACCTACGTTCATACGCGTAGGGATAAGGAAAACGTTCAGGACTGGTGTATTTTTGTTCCACTTGTGTTGTTTTGTATTGAAATTCAGGAACTAAATAGTATCGGTAAAATGAAATTTTATCGGCTACTCCCAGCATAATGGCTAAACTTCCGGCCTTTGTTTCCCTGATTTCTTCTTTGAAATCTGAAACCTGATGCTTTTCACCAACCTGCCAATTTTTTTGAAGATATCCTACTATTGTATCGTAAGCAGCATAAGCACCATAGTCGTTCCAATGATGATCGTAACGGTGATAGATTTCGGGATAAATCGATTTTGCTTTGGTTAATACCGGACGAAGATCAATAACATGGAGGTTTTCAGTTTCAGCAGTTAAATCAATAAACTGATCGGTAGCCGTATGGTTGGTGTATTTAAAATATTCTGCAGGGACATATTCCTGATAAATTTCCTTTTTTGTAGGAATTATAACTATCAATAACTTACAGTTAAGTGATTTTAAATAATTGGTTCTTCGTTGAATTTCATTTTTTATTTTTTGTTGTTCCGAGGCTGAAAAACGTTCTAGTCCCCGGTAATAATCAAGATCTTTTCCCTGGAAAATCCAGTTGTCTTTGCCTAAAATGGCTTTAGAATCATCGGGTGATTTCTTCAGGAAAAAGTAATTGAACCGGTTGTATATTTTAACTCCAATAGGACGAAGGGAGAAGTTGTCGTTGTAATAGTCATTAAATTCAGTTGGAAATCTATCCAGATGCTTGAGGTCAAAATCTGGAAATTCTGCTTTTTTACGGTTTTCAGAAGTTTCAATATTAATTTCATTATCGACTGGGATCAGCCAGAAAAGGGTCGGAGTCATCATCATCATCATCAAAAATAGGATGATGAAAAGAAGGTTTCTGGTTTTATCTGAATAGTTCTGTTTCATAATAGTATGCAGCATATTAAAACCTAAAGTAGATAAATGGATTATAGGAGTCTGAGATCAGGAGTATGGTAATGATCGCCATTGACAGTAGCAATCCCATAATCTTAATTACATAGATCAGGTTGGAAGAACTTAGTGTAGGATATTGAATTTTTAGTCGGGAATCCATCCATTTAAACAATCCAAACGATCCCAGAATTGATGGGATGGCAATAAGCAAGAATTCACTGTGAAGGAGCTTTCCCAGATAGTTTGAACCGGTCAATTCGGGATTGCCTGCAAACAAAACTTTAAAGAAGCCGAAAGTGTGCTCAATGTTATTGGTTTCGAAAAATACCCAGGCAAATGTAGCAATGGTGAAGGTATAAACCACAGGAATAATTTTTCCGGCTTTGTTGAGTACCTTTTCTTCGAACCATAGTCGTTCAATGGCCATGAACGCACCATGAACCAGACCCCAAAGCAGGAAATTCCAGTTAGCACCATGCCAAAAACCACAAACCGTGAAAACTATCAGTAAGTTAAAATAAGTACGTAGCTTGCTTTTTCGGTTTCCTCCTAGTGGAACATAAAGATAGTCCATAAGCCATTGTCCCAAAGTTATGTGCCAGTTCTTCCAGAATTTTCTGATCGAAGTTGTTGTGTATGGATAATTGAAGTTCTCTGGTAACCTGAAACCGAAAAGCATTCCCAGTCCGATGGCCATATCGCTGTAACCTGAAAAGTCAAAATAGATCTGGAAAGAATAACTGATCATCCCTGCCCATGCCAATTGTTGGGGTAAAACATCAACCGGGATTTGAAATGCCTCTTTGGCAATAATGGCAAACTGATTGGCGATGATGACTTTTTTTACTAACCCAATCACCAATCGTTCAATGCCCATTTTAAAGAGTTCGGTGCTCTCTTTTCTGCTTAATAATTGGGGCGCCAGATCGTGGTAACGAACAATGGGGCCGGCTATCAGTTGTGGAAAGAATGAAATATAAAGGGCAAGTTGGAACAGATTTTTCTGAACCGTTGTCTCTTTTCTGTACACATCCATCAGGTACGACATGGCCTGAAATGTAAAAAAAGAAATTCCAAGCGGCAAAATGATCCCCGGATTTTTTAACGGACTGATTTGAAAAGTGTTCAGTAGCAGATTAATGTTCTCTACAAGAAAGTTCCCGTATTTAAAAGTGCCTAAAAGAAGTAGATTAAATAGTACGCCCAATATGAGCACAATTTTATCCTTTGGCTTTTTTAACCTTACAAGCCAAAGCCCAAAAAAGTAGTTTCCTAATATCGAAGCAAAAAGTACAAGCGATAAAGAAACGCCACCCCATATATAAAAGAGCACGCTTGTTGCCATTAAAACAACATTCTTTCTTTTTCTGGGGAATAAATAATAAAGGATTAAAACCAATGGCAAAAAGCCATAAAGGAAGATCAAACTACTAAATAACATGCCGGTTTAGTTTATGTTAGTTGAGGCTAAATATAATAATTTATAATCGAACAGGAATTCCTTTGTGTTGCAAGAATAATTTCAAATCAGGAATCGCAATTTCCTTGTAATGGAAGATACTGGCAGCCAGTCCGGCATCGGCCTTTCCGGTGGTGAACACATCCACAAAATGCTCCATATTTCCCGCTCCGCCCGAGGCAATGATGGGTATTTTCAGCATGTCAGCCATTTTTGCCAGTTCGGCATTCGCAAAACCATTTTTGGTACCATCGTGGTCCATGCTGGTGAACAAGATTTCGCCTGCGCCACGGTCTTCGGCTTCTCTGGCCCAACTGAACAGCTCTTTTTCGGTGGGAATGCGGCCGCCATTCACGGTCACGGTCCAACGTCCGTCGTAGTTTTTGGCATCGATAGCCACCACTACGAACTGGGTGCCAAAGTTGAGTGCCAACTCATCGATCAGTTTCGGGTTTCGCACTGCCGATGAGTTGATGGAAATCTTGTCGGCCCCGGCTTTCAGGAGTGCTTCGGCATCTTTCAGTTCGCTGATACCGCCGCCCACGGTGAAGGGGATGTTGATTTCACGGGCGATGCGCTTAACTAATTCTACAAAGGTTTTCCGGCCTTCGTGCGTGGCGGTGATGTCGAGGAAAACCAGTTCGTCGGCGCCCTGTTCGGCATACAAGGCACCCAGTTCCACGGGATCGCCCACGGCCTTGATCCCGACAAAGTTGATGCCTTTCACGGTCTGACCGTCTTTGATATCAAGGCAAGGTATGATTCGTTTTGCAAGCATAATATAAGCCCCTTCCCAACCTTCCCCCAAGGGGAAGGAGTAAGTTCTTTAATAAGTTTGTTTGCCCTCGTCTCTTGGTTTCTCCCCCTTGGGGGAGATTAAGAGGGGGCTTCTATTTGTAATAATTCTTTATTTCTTTTAACGATATTCTGTTTTCATAAATGGCTTTCCCTGTAATTACACCCGGAACGCTCATTTCATCCAACTCATAAATGTCTTTCATGGTGGCAATTCCACCGCTGGCAATCAGTTCGAGGTTGGGGAACCTGGCCATAATTTCTTTGTACAGTTCGATGCTGGGGCCGGTGAGCATGCCATCGCGGGCAATGTCGGTCGAAATGACCTGCTGAATTCCCCGGCTGGTATAACTTTCGATGAAATCGAGGATAGGCAGTTCCGACACTTCCTGCCAGCCACTTACGGCAATCATTTTGTCTTTGGCATCGGCACCCAGGATGATTTTTTCGGCTCCGTAAGTTTCGATCCAGTGCAAGAAGGTATCACGGTTTTTCACGGCAATGCTGCCGCCGGTAACCATATGAGCACCACTTTCGAAGGCAATGCGCAGGTCTTCGTCGCTTTTCAAGCCACCGCCAAAATCGATCACCAGATTGGTTTTCGAAGCGATGGTTTCGAGCACTTTATGGTTGACAATGTGCTTGGCTTTTGCTCCGTCGAGATCGACCAGGTGCAGCCGTTTGATGCCGGCATCTTCGAACATTTTGGCCACTTCCAGCGGGTTTTCGTTGTACACGGTTTTCTGATTGTAGTCGCCCTGTGAAAGACGAACACATTTGGCGTCGATCAGGTCAATTGCTGGTATAATTGTTGTCATGAGAAGCCTCCCCTAACCCCTCCCAAGGAGGGGAATTAATATTCTACCTAAATTATTGATACATGCACTTCCCTGGCTCCTCCCCTTGGGGGAGGCCGGGAGGGGCTTTATATTTTCAAAAAGTTCTCCAAAATCCTTGCGCCCACCTTTTGGCTTTTCTCGGGGTGGAACTGTGTGGCGTAAAAGTTGTCTTTGTGTAAGGCCGCGCTGAACGGGTTTATGTAATCGCAGGTGGCAGCGGTGTGTTCACCCACTTCAACATAGTAGGAATGAACGAAGTACACAAACTGGTTTTCCAGGTCGGGCGTGAGAATGTCACTGTTCAGCTTGTAGATGTTGTTCCAGCCCATGTGAGGCACTTTGGTCACAAATTCTTGTCCGGGCGCGGGTTGAAAGCGTTTGACCTTTTCGTCGAAAATGCCCAGGCACTCCACATCGCCTTCTTCGCTGTGGGCGCACATGAGCTGCTGTCCCAGACAAATGCCCAGTACAGGCTGCTTCAGACTGCGGATCAGCACGTCGAGCTTGTGTTCTTTCAAATAAGCCATGGTGGTACTGGCTTCGCCTACACCGGGAAAAATGACTTTGTCGGCTGCACGGATTTTCTGGGGGTCGGCAGTAATTTCAGCCTTTACCCCCAAGCGCATCAGGGCATTGTTCACCGATTCGATGTTGCCCGCGTTGTATTTGATGATGACCACTGCCTCCCCCTGCCCCCTCCCATAGAGGGGGATGGTTCCTGCTTGATATGTTGTGTTGTTCTTCATTTCAAATGTTTTGTCTGGAAAAAAATGATGTTTGTACGGCACGCCTACTCCTCCCCTTTGGGGAGATTGGGAGGGGCAAGAAGGGTTTCAATCACCCTCTTCATCTCCTCAAATTCTTCTTCTTTAAACAGCCTGGTCATGAATACGATCTTTCCTTCTTTGTCGATGATCACATTGCGTGTCACCCCGGCATTTTGTTCGGCAAAAGCATAGAAAATACTGCCATCCAAATCGAGGGCAAGGGGATAGGTTATTTGCATTTGTTGTTGAAATTCCAATACTTTCTCTGCCGGTTCTTTTAGGTCGATACCATAAAGGGCAAAACCCGGATTGTTCTTGTGTTTTTGCCAGATATCGCTTTCGATGTGGGGCATTTCTTTACGGCAAACCCCGCACCAGCTGGCCGTGAACTGCAACATCACCACTTTTCCGAGCAAAGCTTTCATGCTGGTTTTGGTACCATCGGGCAGTTCCAGATCAAAATCGGGAACGGTTTGCCCCAACCTCACAACGTAGCCATAATCGGTTGGGACTTCCTTTTGAAAGGTTTGGGCTTCGGCCTTTTTCATTCCAGAAAAAATTATACAAAGCAAAATAATAGAGATATGTATGTATTTCATTGTCAATTGTTTTTACTAATGATAAACAGTTGTTTGGCAATTAAGATGG
>JAFGVJ010000077.1 GCA_016938055.1 Prolixibacteraceae bacterium | reverse complement strand
TTTGATTCAGGATATTAATAAAAAAGCCTTGTTAGTGTTGATACTGACAAGGCTTCTCTTTTTTTAAGCTCCTGGACTCCTTTCATGGCTTATTTCTCAAATTGATAGTTGACCGTTTCTGACCCGTTTGAAATGCTTAACTCGTAATTGCCTTTTTCCAGACGTGCCAGACTGAAACCGGCATTGATGCTGAATTGCTTGCCAAGGTCTTTGTTAAAAACATTTCCTTTCTTATCGGAAAGATTGATTTCAACATTGCTCAAAGTGTGATTCAGCATGGAGAGCTTCAGAACATCGTCCTTTACTTCAATGTAGGGCTGCATGGCTGATGTTTCTTTTTCCATCTCTACCCGGCCTTCTTTCACCTTGAAATTGATGCTTTTTTCTCCATCGGTATTCCTTACCCTGATGGTGTATATCCCGTCGCTAAGATTCTTAAAGTCGAAAACTTTGGAATAAATTTTCTCATCGATGGAACCATCTTTGTAATAGATGACCGAACCTGCTTCATTTTCAATGGACAACTCCGATACCCTGCTGAATGCATTATCGATGGCAATGATGGCTTTGTCGCTTGAATAAGGAACCATTTTCACTTTAGGTGCTTCACCCGCGAAGGCTTTTACTGCAAGGATGGCCAATAACACCACTCCGGTTGCAATTCTTGTGCTTAAATAAAATACTTTTGTTTTCATTGTTTTTTTCTTTAAATGTTTACACGACAAACTTAACATGTTATACAACATTATGCTAAAAAACATGTTTTATCGATTTGTTAAATTTTAAGGAAATTGCTATAGGCTTGTCTCTCGGGAATTAATCAGCAGATAGCGAAGCAGATAGGATGCAAATATAAAAACACCTGGCTGTCTTTAATGTTAAATGGATGTAAAATCAACGCTTTTTTCGAATAAATAAACATTAATGATGGAAATAATACGAAGCAGTTTGCTCGATGGAGCCCTTAATGCCAGTGGTACAACCGTGATCATTGACGTGTTCAGGGCTTTTTCTGTCGCCTGTTACCTGGTTCAAAACGGAGCCGAAAGGATATATCCGGTAGGCAGCGTTGAAGAGGCCTATGCCATGAAAATTGCTCACCCCGGATATGTTTTGGTAGGGGAGCGCCATGAGAAAAAATGTGAGGGCTTCGATTTTGGAAATTCTCCTACCCATATTCTGCAACACCAGTTTCATGGCAAAACCATTGTGCATACCACCAGCTCAGGAACCCGGGGCATTGACCTGGCCAAAAATGCTGATGAAATCCTTACCGGGAGTTTTGTGAATGCCCGGGCCATTGTCAATTATTTGCTGGAAAAAAAACCTCATCGCATTACCCTGGTTGGGATGGGTTACGAGGGACTTTATACCACCGATGAAGATGAATTTTGTGCCAGGTATATCGAGCATGAGCTAAAGGGGCTCCCCACTGATTTTTCCCTGATGGTTGAACAATTGCGAATAGGGGATGGCGCCCGCCTGCTAGACCCGGCCAATCATCACCATTCACCTGCCAGTGATTTTGATCTATGCCTCGATCTTAACCGTTTCAACTTTGTTTTGCGCATTGCCAAAGATGAAAACGGGCAGCAATTCCTCGAAAAAATCAACCTTCCATTGGAATGATTTGTTTCGACCTTCAGAAAATTTTATCATTGTGTGTGTTTTTAAAAGAATATCACCTGACTTAAGTTTTTCATGACAAAAATTTATGATTTCGATGAATTGATCGACCGGACCAATACCCAATGTGAAAAGTACGACAGCCGTGAAAAAATATTTGGAAATGCCGATGTGATCCCCTTGTGGGTGGCCGATACGGATTTCAAGACCCCCGATTTCATTGTGCAGGCAGTGAAAGAGCGTGCAGCCCACGAAGTCTACGGCTACCCCATAACACCTGATTCCTTTTACGAGGCCATCGAAGGCTGGCTCGAAAGGAGACATCAATGGACCGTAAACAAGGAAACTATTCAATATGCCCCCAACGTGGTGATTGCTTTGGCATCCATTGTGCTTTCAATGACCCGGCCAGGCGATAAAATTGTGGTTCAACCCCCGGTGTACTTTCCCTTTTTTCAGGTGATTGAAGGGAACGGCCGCATTGTTGTTGAGAATCCGCTGAAAGTGCTTGACGGTCGTTATCATTTTGATCTGGACGACCTGCGTTCAAAAATTGATGAAAACACCAAGATGCTTTTCCTGTGCAACCCCCATAATCCGGGAGGAACTGTGTGGACCCGACAAGAGTTGACCGATTTGGGCAATTTGTGCCTCGAAAAAAACGTGGTGGTGGTCTCAGACGAAATTCATGCCGATTTGGTTTTTCAGGGAAATAGGCATACACCTTTTGCCAATATCTCTGAATCCTTTGCCCAGAACAGTATCGTGGCCATGTCGGCCAGTAAAACCTTCAATATTGCCGGATTGTCATCGGCCTTTCTGGTGATCCCCGATAAGCAGAAACGTTTACTTTATAAGCAATTCATGAGAGCAACCCACCTGTCGTCGGGGAATTTTTTTGGTTTGGTGGCCACCGAAGCTGCCTTCAAATATGGCGATGAATGGCTGAACCAACTGCTTCGCTACCTCGAGGGTAACCTGCAATTTGTGGAGGACTACCTGGCAACTCACCTTCCCGGTCTCAGGATAATGAAACCAGAGGGCACCTACTTGATTTGGATCGACTTGTCGGCCTTATCGGTTTCTGCCAAAAAGGCCTGTGAATTGATGGTGGAAGCTGGTGTTGGCCTCAGCCCCGGATTTTTATTCGGAACAGGAGGCGAAAATTATGTGCGGCTGAACATGGGTTGCCCCCGCAGCCTACTGCTGCAGGGCCTTCGTTGCATGAAATTGGCGCTTGAAAATAGATAAAAAAAAAGCTGCTTATTCAGCAGCTTCGTTACCGGCATTGGCCAGTACCACTATGTTGTTTGATTTGCATTCGACCACTCCACCGGTTATTTGGTAGAACAAGGTCTGTTTTTTCTTGTCGATAATTTTGATAGAGCCTGCTTCCAGTGATGAGACGATGGGTGCGTGGTTCTTTAGAATCTCAAAGGATCCCATTACCCCGGGCAATTTCACCAGGTTAACTTCGTCGGAATACAGTTTCTTTAAGGGTGTGATGATTTCGAGATGCATAAGCGATGTTTTAGGCGTTCTTCAGCAATTTTTCACCCTTTTCAATGGCTTGCTCTATGGTACCCACCAGGTTGAAGGCGGCTTCGGGATATTGATCTACTTCACCATCCATAATCATGTTGAAGCCTTTGATGGTATCTTCAATGGACACAAGTGCTCCTTTTAAACCGGTGAACTGTTCGGCTACAAAGAAAGGCTGTGAAAGGAAGCGCTGTACACGGCGTGCACGGTGTACCACCAGTTTATCGGACTCACTGAGTTCGTCCATTCCAAGAATGGCGATGATGTCCTGCAACTCGTTGTAACGTTGCAACAACTGTTTCACCCGTTGAGCACAATGGTAATGTTCTTCTCCTACAACATCGGGGGTCAGGATTCTGGAACTGGAATCGAGCGGGTCAACAGCCGGGTAAATACCCAACTCCGAAATTTTACGGCTTAAAACAGTGGTGGCATCCAGGTGGGCAAAAGTTGTGGCCGGAGCCGGGTCGGTAAGGTCATCGGCAGGTACATAAACTGCTTGTACCGAGGTGATGGATCCGCTTTTGGTGGAGGTAATCCGCTCCTGCATGTTCCCCATTTCTGTTGCCAGGGTGGGTTGATAGCC
>JAFGVJ010000399.1 GCA_016938055.1 Prolixibacteraceae bacterium | reverse complement strand
GAGAGTTGCCGGAGTGGTCGATCGGGGCAGACTCGAAATCTGTTGTACCCTTCGGGGTACCGGGGGTTCGAATCCCTCACTCTCCGCCTCCGCCCGCCGAAGCTTTACGCGAAGGCGGGCTTTTTTTTGATGATCAAATCCATCTGCGGGGGTTCTGTAACGGGCTTCGGCGGACAGGTCCGCTTGTTTCAATGTGATTGACTTTCGGTTTTCCTTCCTTTAAATTTAATCAAAAAAACAGATTCAATGTATTACGTTTATATTTTGAGATGCTCTGATGATAAATTATATGTTGGTCAAACTTCATACCTAAAGAAACGGATTGAAAGACACCAAAATGGTTATTTACCATCAACTAAACCCCGACGACCTGTATTTTTGATCTATTATTCTGCTTTTAGCGATCAATACAAGGCAATAGAATTTGAAAAATATTTAAAATCGGGATCTGGCAGGGCTTTTACTTCAAAACATTTGATCTAGATGCCATGCTTTATGCGAAGGCGGGCTTTTTTATTGATGATCAAAAGGGATGGTAAAGAAAAATGTTGATCCCTGCCCTTTTTCACTCATTACGCCAATATGACCTCCCATCATTTCAACCAGGGCTTTTGAGATGGAAAGCCCCAGCCCTGCGCCTTCGTATCTGCGGGTAGCCAGCATATCGGCCTGCCTGAAACGTTCAAAAATCTGTTTTTGCTGGACTTCGTCGATTCCCAACCCTGTATCGCTGACAAAGAATCGCAGCATGCTCCCCTCTTGGGCATATCCAAAAACAATGCCCCCGGTTTTGGTAAATTTGATGGCGTTTTTGATGAGGTTCACCATCACTTGTTCCACCCTGTTCTCATCTGAAAATAAAAGATCGTTATCATCCTGGAGACCCAATTGAATTTTGAGTGAGAGTCCTTTACGTTCAGCTTCAGATTCAAAAAACTGAAGTTGGTAACGGATGAGTTCATTCACATGAAAAGGCTTTTTATTGATACTGATTTCCCCTGCTTCAATCTTTGAAATATCGATGATGTCGTTGATGATGTTCAACATGCGATAACCACTTTGCTCAATCACTTCGAGGTATTGAAGCTTGGTATCTGCTTTCAGGTCTGTCTCACGCAACAATTCGGCAAAACCAAGAATCCCGTTCATAGGGGTTCTGATTTCGTGGCTCATGTTGGCCAGAAAGGCAGTTTTTAGCTGATCACTTTCCTCAGCTTTACGTTTAGCATTGGTCAATTCCTGAATCATGGCTTTCCGGTCGCTGATGTCTTCGATAATCAGCAACAAATTGGTGATCAACCCCATATTGTTGGTAATGGGGGCAATGATAAGGGATTCCCAGTATTCTTCCCCTGAGTGTTTTCTACTGAGATATTCGCCCTTCCATTTCCGGTATGCTTTGATCTCGGTCCAGATTTCCTCCAATTGCACAGCATTATCAGCCTTTGGTTTTAAGATACGCGGGTATCGGCCCATCACGTCTTTGCTCTGATAACCTGTCATCTCAATGAATCTCGGGTTAACATATTCAATCAACCCATCCTGATTGGTAATAATGATGGCTGTGGGACTCTGCTCGATGCCTTCGGAAAGTGTTCTGATTTTTTCCTGGTCTTTCAAACGATCGGTGATGTCAATGCCAAAACCAATCAAGCCGGTAATATTTTCCTGTTCATCGTACCAGGGTAATTTGGTGGTCGAAATCCAGCGTTTATCACCATTGTCCATAGGAACGGCCTCAATATGATCGACAATGGATGCCCCAGCTTCAATCACTTTACGGTCGAAAGCTTCAAATGAACTGGCATAATCATCGGGATAGAGTTCAGCATCGGTTTTCCCGATGATTTCTTCAAAGGGTCTTCCCAAATATTTGACCTCTGTTTTATTGACCAGCAATTTACGGCCTTTGGTATCTTTAATGTACAAACTGAAAGGCAGGGCATCAATGACGTGTCGCAAAAGGTTACGTTCCTTCTTTAGATCACTCTGTGTCTGATACTTACTGGTTACATCCGAAAATACCATGATGACTCCTGTGACATTTCCCGCTGCATCGATGATGGGAGCTGCACTGTCGGAAATATGATAGGCTTTACCATGGTTTGAAATCAACAAAGTTTGATTGGAAAGTCCAACTACCTGCTTCAGCTTTAATACCTTATCAACTGGATTTTCAATGGGTTCACGGGTTTCGGCATTGACCAGGTTCAATACTTCAGCAATCATCCTACCGCTGCATTGGTCATAGGGCAAGCCAATCATTTGTTCAGCCACTTTGTTCATACGCGTTACGCGTCCTTCAACATTGGTGGTGATGACCCCGTCACCTATGCTCATAAGGGTAATGGACAATTCCTCGCGACTTTCCAGCAGGGCTGTTTCAATTTCAACCCGCCGGGTGATATCACGCCCCACCCCAACGATGGCTTCCACTTCGCCCTGATCATTCAGGATGGCCTGATCAGACCAACCAAACCAACGCCACCCATCCTGGGTTAAAGCGCGCTGCTCGATGTAACAGGTATGAGGGGGGTACTTCAATTTTTCCATTTCCCGAAGGGTTGGTTCAATGTCTTCTTCGTGAACCAATGGATAAAACTGCTTCCCCAACAGTTCCTCTTCGGTTTTACCAAAGGTTTGGCAATATGTTTGGCTGACATAAAGGAAACATGCATTGGTATCTACTTTCACAACCAAATCGGTCTGGCTTTCAACCAATAAACGGTATTTCTCTTCACCCTCTGTTAACTGAATGTTTAATAAGACATTATCCTGTTGATCCTTCAATATTTTTCCAATTAAAATAGTAGTCAAAGGATAGACAATAATTACGGTCATTCCAATGGTACGAAGGGTTTCAGAACGGAGATTGGAGGGTAGAAAAACCATCAGGCTTATCATGAAAAGATGCACCAATAAGCCCATTGTCAGTAAGGACAAAGTGGTGATAGTTTTTTTGGTTCTACGGAAATAATAATGAAAAACAACGCCAACTAAGGCTGAAGAAACAATAGTGAGCAATCCCATCACGAGCCCAGTTCCTCCTATACTGAACCGGTAAACGAAAGCTGCCGAAGCAGCAATGGCTACCGAAATGGGTCCAAAGAAAAGACCACAGATACTTAGAATAACCGTACGTCCATCGAAAATGATTCCGGGAGACAGTACAAAAGGCTGCATCATGCCAATGAGGGTGGCTGATGCAAACAAAACACCCTGAAAAACAGCTCCAAACTTTGTTTCACTGGACCAACGGGTATCGATAAAAACAGCCAGCACGCTGATGGCAACCAGCAACGCCAGATTATAAATAATTTCTACAACAAACATCTGCGATGATTTACCCCCGAAATTTACGAATATAAAGGGTCAACGCAAATATTTATTTAAATAGATCCATTCAATTACCTTAGCTGATCTTTTTGATACGCAGGTAATCCAGCAAGGCATCGTTGATTTCACCGTCCATGTTGATGTTCCAGTCTTCAAACTTCACGCTCAAATGATTTAACCCTGCTTTCAACTTCAAGTGCAAAGCGTTGGAATATCCCCAATCGCTCCATTCATCGGTTCCACGTTGCGGAAAGATCCACACTCCCGCATATTCTTCATTCAAATATACACTGCGAATGGCACAATTGTTATCGGTGTTCCAGGGACCGGTACCGTTGGCATAACGGCTGTCAATCAAATAAGTACCTTCTTTTTCAATGTTGATGATCAGGTTTATTTCCCGGTTTTTAGTGCTGGTAATTTCAACAAATCCTTTGCCCGAATAATTGGTATGAGGCAAGGCCGAAGCCTGAACAGTATTTTCGATTTCAACCATTTGAATGTCATTTTTTGAAGCAGTCAAAACCGGTTCAGCAGCAAAAGATTCCGAACCGTTTTCATCAATTGCTGTCACCATGTACTCTGCCACTTCACCCAAATCAAGCTTAACCCTGGTATCATCAGTCAGCAACATTTTTTCACCGTTTCGGTACAATTGATAGGCTTTGGCTCCGGGTATTTCATTCCAGGCCAGTTGCTCTCCTTCAAGCCTTGCTTGTGGAGTACCCAAGGAAAATGTGTTGTTTACCAGGTTGATGGTATTGGATGGGAAATTGTTGTTTGCCAGCAGGATTTCAACACGATGTTTCCCTTCCATTGTTGCCGGAATGAAAGGCTCTTCCATTGGTTCACCATCCAGCATAAAAGCTTCAATTTCGGTCCCATGTCCTTTCACCACGATATCAAGATGGGAGTTGCGGTAGCTAAAATTCGATAAAGTTCGGGTACCACCATAAGCCTTGGGTACCACGGGTTGAAAGCGGATGCCATCTACTTCGAAGTGCATGCCTGTAAACACCCGATGCACCATGGCCAAGTTACCGGCCATACTCCAAAGCATGCGGTCGGAGTTGATTTCTGTTCCCATGTAATCACCGTTTTGGGCCACCATGTTTTCATAATTGGTCAGGAACAGGGCTGCTGGCCGGTAAATGGCTGCCAAACCATGCAGGAGTGCTGCCTCGTTTCCAACCTTTGCTGCTGCCAGGTTCCAAAATGATTGTACAAAAGGCCATATCCCATTGTTGTGATAAGGGGGAATACCGGGAATCTGTGGGTAAATACAAGTCGTTCCATAGTTGATCACCGGAGAATTTTCAACAATTGAACGGGACTGATCCTCACTGGCCACATCGAACAAAATGGATAATGCTTCCCCCAGTGCATCAAAACGCGAAGAAACAATCAAGTTACTCCGGCCATAGCGGTATTGTGCATAATATCCCTTTTGGGGCATCCACAGGTATTGATTGATGGCTGCCTTTATGCTTGCTGCCTTTGCAGCAGCTCCTTCATCGTTCAAGCCCAATTGCTTTGCCATTTCGGCCTGTATGATGTGCGCCTGATAATGCACCACGTTGGTTCCCAGATTTTCCGACACAAAAATGTCCATGTTCGACATCCACTTGGGATAGGTTTGTTCGCGCCAGTCGAGAAAGGATGATTCCCCACGATACATTCCTGAATGGGGGGAACGAAGGGTCAATTCGTCATCAGCCAGGGAGTTTTTAATCACCTGGTAAGCAGTATTCAACCAGGCTTCGTCGCCGGTCACCTTGTATATTTCCCAGGCAGCCAGTGCCCAGGTGGTGCGGTCGCTCGAAACGGGCCAGGCCCCACCCGATCCGGTATCCTGTACAATACGGCCACGTTTCACTTTTTTCATGAGACTGATTTTGGCTACTTCAGGCTCGTGATAGGCAAAGGCCAGCAGGGTGCTGTAACTCACATCGCG
>JAFGVJ010000398.1 GCA_016938055.1 Prolixibacteraceae bacterium | reverse complement strand
TTCAAACTGGCCTGGGACAGCCTCTACCTTTATTTACTGGCCGAAATTGTGGACGACTCCCTTTCCGACGATCATTCCAACGCGATGGATAGCTGGTGGGAAGACGATTGCCTGGAAATTTTTCTGGACGAAAACCGTTCAAAGGGCAACCACGAATGTACCTACAATGCTTTTGCCTACCATGTGAGCATCTTTTACGATGCCATCGACATGCATACCAGCTGCGGGGGCATCAACCTGAAGGATAACCTGAGCGTGGTGATGGATACGCTCGAAAACAATACCTATGTATGGGAGGTGGCCATCAAAAACTATTCGGGGGCCTTTAATCCCAACAATCCCGAAGCAAGCAGGGTAACTTTACAGCACAACAAGCTGATGGGTTTTTCGCTGGCCTATTGCGACAACGATGAAACCACCGGTCGTGAGAATTTCATTGGCAGTATGCGCATGACCTCGGCTACGGCCAACGAATCGTATAAAAATGCTGATCATTTTGGCAACCTGTTGCTGATTGATCCCAATGCAACCGGCACTTCGGTTGATTTGATTCAAAACGATACCGGATTCAACATTTATCCCAACCCGGTGAATGACCGTTTGTTTATACGATTCCCCGAAGCCTCTGCCAAAACCCTGATAAGCGTTTACGATCAAAACGGGCGACTGATATTGCAACAAGCACATATTGCTGGTTCACCCCTTGATGTATCAACCCTTCCCGAAGGCATCTACCAATTGACAGTTCAGGATGGTGAAAACCGACGGGTTACTTCGTTTGTAAAGCAGTAGTAATTAAAAATTTATCCTGTACAGGAACATGGGATAAAACCCCTGCTGGTAAACGTACATAATGGTTTGCTGTTCGGCGTTGTAGCTTCGGGAATACACGTTCTGGTGATTGCTCACGTTGGTGAGGTCCAAAGCCCATTCCTGGGTGGTTTTCTTCCCGTTCACCATGAGGGAGACCCTGAAATCAAGCTTAAAATAATCCTTTTCCCGGAACGAGTAATCTTTTTCATGATCGTACACCGTGTAACCGGCCGCTTTCGATTGTTCCAGGTCGATGAAGGGGTTACGTTTTCCGCCCGACCACACCGTGCGCAGGTTCAGGTCTACCGACATGTTTTCGTTGATGATGATTTCGTAGCCTCCCAGCGCGTTCACAACATAATTGGTGTTGAACTCGGTGTTGCGCCAAATAGCATCGCTGCCCCGGTATTTTGAATCGAACAGCGAGGTGGTGATCAGAAAATAATAATGATCGTCGAGGTATTTTTCCAGGGTGAGTTCTATCCCCAGGTTTCGTCCGGTTCCATCGTTGATCAGGTTGCCAACCCGTTCCTGGTGGAACGAATTTCCTGCATTGACCATGGAGAACCAACCGGCTTCACTGTGGACCGGCACATCGTAGAGGGCCTGATAATACGTTTCAACTTTAAGTTTCAGGTTTTGGCCCAACAGCTGGTCATACCCGGCTATCAGGTGATGGGCCCTGGTCAGGTCCAGCTCTTTGTTCGTTTGCTTGTATTCATCGTTTTCCTGCAAATAGGTTTCAGCAAAGTAAATGTATAAGGGTTGGATCTGGGAATGTTTGCCATAGGCCAGGCTGATTTTTCCCCGGTTGGCCAGCTGGTACGAAAGACTGAAGCGCGGATCGAAAGCCAGGCTTTGGTTGTAGAGGAAATCCTGAAAATGAAGCCCGGCGTAAAAGGTGAGTTGCTGGTTCAAACGGTGCTGCCATTCGGCATGGGCCTGGAGCAGGTTGATGCCTTTTTCTTCAGTGTTGATCTGGTAAATGTAACGCTCGGGCATGGGCGGATCGTATACTTCGCCTGTTATGCTGTCGGTGAAGTGAACAGACCAGGCATCGAAATGAATGCCTGCATTGAGCGTGTTCCGCGCGTTCACCTTTTGTGTGTAGCGCGAACTGAAGCCCAGTTTGTTTTCGAGGTTGCCCTCGGCATAAAAGCGTTTGTCGACCCGGTCATCGCTCAGTGAATCGATTTGTGTGCTCCCGTAAGCCCTGGTCGCCGAAAGGGTGCTGAAAAGCATCGCGTTTTCGCCCACTGGCAGACGGTGGGTGAGGGCCAAAATGCCGGTATTGGAACCGTTGCGTGTACGGGCGTTAGCGCTGATGTCGTAAGTACTGCCGTTGGTGTCGCCCTCGTTGATGAATTCAATGGCACTGATGCCACCCAGACCGAACAGGGCAAAGTTTCCCAGGTTTTTGGCGGGCAGGTTGATTTTGAAGCTAAGATCCTGATAGTTGGGAACAGCGCTTCCGGTGGGGGAAAAGCCCAGCACATCCATCAGGCCGGGAATGGAATAGCGGTAGTTGATCATGTACGAACTGCCGGTTTTTTTCGACAGTGGTCCTTCGGCGCCCAGCTCAATGCCCCCGAAACCCATTTGGCCGGTGAACTCGTGCTGCGCGTTGTTCCCGTTGCGGAGTTTCAGGTCGAACACGCCCGAGAGGGCATTGCCATATTCAGCAGGAAAGGCGCCCGTGAAAAAATCGGAATTGGCCAGCAGGTTGTTGTTGAGCATGCTTACCGGTCCGCCGGTAGAACCCAGGGCCGCAAAATGGTTGGGATTGGGGATGTTGACCCCTTCGAGGCGCCACAAAAGGCCCTGCGGAGAGTTGCCACGGATGATGATGTCGTTGCGGCTGTCGTTGGCAGTGATCACCCCGGCATAGTTGGCAGCCATGCGGGAAGGATCGCCCCAGCTGCCGGCATATTTTTCGGTTTCCCGTACGCTGAACCGGCGGGCACTGAGCACGGCCATTTTGTTACGGGTTTCGCCGTTTTTAAAGGCCGACACCACAATTTCATCCATCTTCACCACTTTTTCGAGCAATTCAACATGCAGGATGCATTCCTTGCCCGAGCGCACCTCGATGTTCCTGAGCGAAACCGGCTCATAGCCCATGAAACTCACTTCAAGGTGGTGCTTCCCCACTGGTATTCCTGTAAACAGATAAGTTCCGTTTTCGGCACTAATGGTGCCCTGTGTTTGATTGTTGTAACGGATCACCACGGCTGCACCGGGTAGGCTGTTTTGGGTCACCTTGTCGACCACGGTACCCCTGACGCTTTGTGTAAGTTGGGACTTTGCTGCATGGGTAAGAATGATGCAGAAAGCCAGTAGAAACAGATGCTTCATCAATGTTGATTTTTGACTAAAGAGCGGTATTTTTTTCAAAGGTTGCAACTGCAGTGATTTTTTTCAGCTTTTTCAGGGGTATTTTCAGAACCATGCCTTGAAAACATTCCCGCACAGGTGCGGAGCTCTGAATTC
>JAFGVJ010000076.1 GCA_016938055.1 Prolixibacteraceae bacterium | reverse complement strand
TTAGCAAGTTATTTTTGAAAAAATAACTTGCTATTATTACAATCCTTAACGCTAAAAATAGTGATTCCTGTTTAAGCTAAACAAATAAGGTGATTTCACTAAACCTTGGCTTTATTCGTTATCTTCAAAAAAGCATTTGTGCAGTTTTTGAACAGCCTCATTGGTATTTTCTTCAGGAACCACGAAAGACAAATTGGTATCTGATGAACCCAGTGTTACCATGCGTACGGGGATTGAACCTAATTGTGAAAAAGCCTTTGAAATGAAAAGTGAATCCTTCCAAAGCTCTTGACCGACCAAACAGATAATGGCTTTTTTGTTTTCCCACTGGACATTTCCTATTTTTTTAAGTTCATCGCTTATTTTGCCGAGTTCACTGGTTTTGTCTATGGTAACGGATACTGAAACCTCTGATGTTGAAATCAGGTCAACAGGGGTTTTGTATTTTTCAAAAATTTCAAAAATTCGACGGAGAAAACCATAGGCCAATAACATGCGGTAAGAAGAGATATTGATTACTGTAATGTTGTTCTTGAAGGCTATTGCTTTAAGTCCCTGGCGTTCTGTTTTGGTTATAATGTGTGTGCCTGGAAACTCAGGATTACCGGTATTTTTAACAACAACAGGGATTTCCTTGGTGATGGCAGGCTGAATGGTTGAAGGGTGGATAACTTTGGCGCCGAAATAAGCCAATTCCGCGGCTTCCTTGTAGCTTATGGAATCCAGGACCTGGGCTTTACTCACAACTCTGGGGTCGGTTGTCAAAATACCATCAACATCGGTCCAGATTTGTATTTCCCTTGCGCTAAGGGCTGCTCCCATTATGGCCGCGCTGTAATCAGAACCTCCCCGGCCTAAAGTGGTTGTAATTTGGTTGATATTGGAGCCGATGAACCCCTGGGCCACAAAGAGTTTATTGGCCTGGGGCTGGATTGCTTTGGTGATGAGCTGGTTACTCATTTCTTCAAGCAATTCCGCTTCTGTAAAGTGGTCATTGGTTTTAATAATGTTGCGGGAATCTATCCATTGGGTGTTAATTCCTCTTTCGATTGCGCGGTGAGCAATCAAGGTGGTGGATAAAAGTTCACCAAATGAAAGAATGGCGTCATTGCTTCTGCCTGTGCATTCCCGTAAAACGGTCAATCCCTTGACGATGGATTTTAATTCAAACAGATATTTGTTTATCTTTTCTATGCATTCATCCAGGTTTTTTCCGGACATGCCTTTTTTGGCTTCGTTTATATGGAAATCATTTAATTCATCAAGGGCCTTTTCGATCGATTCTTTTTCACCCTTTTCAGCGCAAAATGCAATATTCTGGAGTTTATCCGTTGTTTTACCCATGGCTGAGGCGATGAGAAGGGGTGCTGAGTTCAATTTGTCGGCCGCGATATCCAGGGCTTTATTGATCCATTCCATGTCCCTGACGGATGTGCCGCCGAATTTCATAACTATCATAGAAATCTCCTTAATTATTGGAAAATCGTTTTTAGCTTCAACAGGGCCTTTGAATTATCCTGTGAATGATTTTTTTTGTTTAGCTCTGGATCCTTGCTTTTTATGCATTAACAAGTCTGGCTAAGTATTTTATTGCTCGTATAAAAGCTTTGCATTTATGCCTTGGACGCAGGGCTATATTTCGACTATTGCATTCAGTAACATTTTAAAAAAAGAAAGATTTCATTGCTCCCTTTTTGAATCATTTGAAAATAGCCGCCTGAACAATTTGATTTTTTACAGAACATAACTACTTCATTGTGATCAATACCCGGATATTCTCATGCTAAAAAGGAATATATTTGTGTTCAACTCATTTTGTGAGAGAATATCAAAGCTTTGTATCAATGTCAACTCAATCGATGCTGTCGCATTAATTTTGATTGTCCGATCCCTATATTCAATGGTCTTATTATGATTCAAGGATAACAGGCAATTTGATGATCGTCACATAAAAAAAGGGCCGCTATTGGGCGGCCCTTGTTGAGTTTTTATCGGGATCTCTTAGAAAGATCTTTCAGATAAGTATTTGTAATTGTCGAAAACCGCCTTTGAGTTTTTCCTTGCAATGGCCAGGTATTCCTCGGCTTTTTCAGGGCTGGAATTCTTGAGCGCGTTAAATCGGTTTTCGTTGTACATGTATTCCGCGATATCAACGGTGGGCTCCTTTGAATCCAGGCTGAAGGGGTTCTGACCTTCCATGGATTTTCGGGGATCGAATCGGTAGAGCGGCCAAATTCCTGATTCAACTGCCATTTTCTGCTGGTTCATGCCCTTGGTCATGTTTATACCGTGGGCAATACAATGGCTGTAGGCAATAATCAATGAGGGCCCTTCGTAGCTTTCCGCCTCGTTAAATGCCTTGATTGTCTGCATCTTGTTGGCACCCATGGCAATTCTGGCAACATAAACATAGCCATAGCTCATGGCCATCATGCCTAGGTCTTTTTTGACAATTGGCTTACCGCTGGCAGCAAATTTGGCAATCGCGCCTACAGGAGTTGCTTTTGACATCTGTCCGCCTGTGTTTGAGTAAACCTCGGTGTCCATACAGAGAACATTGATGTTTTTGCCGCTGGCTAAAACGTGGTCGAGTCCGCCGTAACCTATATCATAGGCCCAGCCGTCACCACCGAGAATCCAGACAGAGCGTTTGATCAGATTATCGCTGACTGAAAGCAGTGCTTTGGCTTCCTTATCACCGGATTTTTCACAAAGCTCTTTGAGTTTAGCAACATTATTTCTCTGGGTTTCAATTTCTTCCTGATTTGATTGAGGATTGTTCTGAATTGCTGAAAGCAGGTTTTTGTCCAGGTTTCCGGATTTTATGGCTTTTGCCACCAATTCAAAGGCGTATTCGCCCATTTTATCGCTGGTTAGTCTCATACCAAAACCGAATTCCGCGGCATCCTCAAAGAGTGAATTGGACCAGGCAGGTCCTCTGCCGTCAGCTCGTTTTGTATAGGGAGTTGTGGGCAAATTACCGCCGTATATGGAAGAGCAACCTGTGGCATTGGCAATAATCGCTCTATCGCCAAAAAGTTGTGACATTAATTTTACATAGGGTGTTTCACCACAGCCGGCGCAGGCACCGGAGAATTCAAAAAGCGGCTGAAGGAATTGTGAACCCTTAATGTTGCTTGTGTTGAAGAGTGATCGGTCGGTGTTGGGAAGTTTAAGAAAGAATTCCCAGTTTTTGGATTCCTCTTCACGAAGCGCGGGTTGAGGCTTCATGGTAATTGCTTTTTCCTCTGTTTTTTCGCCATTCACTTTTTTGTGAGCAGGACAAGCGTTTACACAAGCGCCGCAGCCAGTACAATCCTCAGGTGAAATCTGAATGGTGAAATATTTGCCGGCAAAATCCTTGCCTTTGGCATCGGTGTGTTTGAATGTAGCTGGTGGATTTTTCAATTCTGAAGGATCATAGGCCTTCATGCGGATAACAGCATGGGGACATACCAGGGAGCATTCACCGCACTGAATACAAGTTTCAGGATCCCAAACAGGAATTTCTTCTGCAATATTTCTTTTCTCAAATTGTGTTGTTCCTGAGGGGTAAGTGCCGTCGTTGGGCAGTTTTGATGCGGGAAGCAATTGGCCTCTCTGGGCAATGATTTCACCGGTAACTTCTTTTACGAACTTGGGTGAATTTTCCGGCACAGGAGGAAGAATGGATTTGGAGCTTGAAACAGAAGTCGGATAGGATACTTTTTCAATTTTATCTGAAGCAGCATCGATGGCTTCGATGTTTTTCTTGACAACTTCCTGGCCTTTTTTCCCGTAGGTGTCTTCAACCGCTTTTTTGATCAGTTTTAAAGCTTCTTCCTGGGGAAGAACGCCGCTGATGGAGAAGAAGGCGGTTTGCATGATGGTATTGATGCGGCCGCCCAGACCGATTTTTTCGGCAACATCGATGGCATTAATTACATAGAATTTGATCTTTTTATCGATGATTTGTTTTTGAACATTGGCAGGTAATTCATTCCAGATTTCGTCTTTTGAGAAGTGTGTATTCAAAAGGAATGTGCCGCCTTCCATTAATTTACTGACCATATCGTATTTTTCCATAAAACTGAATTTATGACAGGCCAGGAAATTGGCTTTTTTGATTTTATAGGTTGAGCGTATTGGTTTTTTACCGAATCGCAGGTAGGAAATGGTAATGGCGCCGGCTTTTTTTGAGTCGTAGTCAAAATAACCCTGAGCATAGTTTTCAGTTGCCTTGCCAATGATTTTGATAGAGTTTTTGTTCGCTCCAACAGTGCCGTCAGAACCTAAACCATAGAACATGGCACGGTGAACATCGTCGCTTTCGGTTGAAAAATCGTCGTCCCATGGGAGGCTTGTGTTGGTTACGTCCTCATAAATACCGACTGTAAAATGATTTTTGGGAGCAGCGTTTTTCAGGTTATCGAGAACTGATTTTGCCATTCCGGGATTAAATTCGCTGGAGCCCAATCCATAGCGGCCGCCAACAATAACAGGATATTCGGTGAAATTGGCTGTTTTGGCTGACATGGCCTCACCCACAGCAGTACGAACATCCGCGTAAAGGGGTTCGCCAATTGAGCCGGGTTCTTTTGTCCTGTCAAGAACAGCTATGGCTTTCACACTTGCCGGCAGAGCCTTGATAAAATGGTCAACGCTAAAGGGTCGGAACAGTCTGACTTTAACAAGCCCTACTTTTTCTCCCTTGGCGCAGAGGTAATCAACGGTTTCTTCCATTGTTTCAGCACCGGAACCCATCATGATAACGATACGGTCCGCGTCGGGTGCTCCGTAATAATCGAAGAGATGGTATTGTCGACTGGTAATGCCCGCGAACTTATCCATGGCTTTTTGAACGATTTCAGGAGTAGCTGTGTAGAATTCATTTGCAGTTTCACGGGCCGTAAAAAAGACATCGGGATTCTGGCTGGTTCCACGGATAACTGGTTTTTCCGGATTCAAGCCTCGTTGCCGATGAGCGTAAACCAGTTCATCGTTGATCATGGCCCTCATGTCATCGTAAGTCAGCTCCTCGACTTTTTGAATTTCATGTGATGTTCTGAAACCATCAAAAAAATGGAGGAAAGGAACACGCGCTTCAAGAGTGGATGCCTGGGAGATCAGGGCCATATCCATTACTTCCTGCACGCAGTTGGAGGCAAGCATGGCAAACCCCGTGGTTCGGGCGGCCATAACATCGCTGTGGTCACCGAAAATGCTGAGGGCCTGCGCGGCAATGGCTCTTGCGGAAATATGGAAAACTGTAGATGTTAACTCACCGGCAATTTTAAACATATTTGGCAGCATCAATAACAGCCCTTGAGATGCTGTAAAGGTCGTGGTCAAGGCACCGGTTGTGAGTGCGCCGTGAACAGCACCGGATGCGCCCCCCTCGGATTGCAACTCTGCCACAATAGGTATGGTTCCCCAAATATTTTCTCTTCCTTCAGCAGAATACTGGTCTGATAATTCGCCCATGGAAGATGATGGGGTAATAGGGTAGATGGCGATAACCTCGTTGGTTGCGTGAGCAACATGTGCAGCGGCGGTATTGCCGTCAATAGTTACTTTGTTTCTTTTCATGGAAATCCTCTTCATATAGATTTATATGATATATCAATGACACCTTGATAAGTGTCGGACTGTCTGAAATGCCTGGGCTGATCAGACAGTCTGATTTAAACGGAAACAAGATCCGTGTATATCCAATTTGTAACGACCATAGATTTTTTATGTGTAGCTTGAGTTGGCTTGATGATTTGTTGAATAATAGATCGTTTCAATTATTGCTTTATTTTGGCTTCACTATAGACCAAATGGCTGGTTATTGCAAGGGAGCTGAGCTGAATTTGAGACATTGCAATTGATTATTTATAAAAAACTTGTGATTGCCTGTTTGGGTTCAAATTTTAGGCATTGACATTAAGGAACAGGGCGGTCACTTCGAAATGGTGGATAGTTGTAGTCAAATTGCTCTTGCTGATTTGGGTTCGCTTTTAAGCCTTTTTCTAATCACGAGCGTATTTAGGATATATTGTGGGATAATCGATCCGGACTGTTTGCTAATATTGTAAACCTTTAGGCAGTAAAAAAAACCCGCAGAAATGTATCTGCGGGTTAAAATTGGAAAATATATGTGGATCAACAATTAGTCGATTTTTGCTTCAGTTTCCATGTCAAAGAATTTAACTTTGTCCATGTTGGGAGTGAAATTGGCTTCATCTCCAACGTGGAACTCGTAATTTGGCGCCACTCTGGCAATCAATTGATGTGATTGGGTGCTGACATAGAGATGTATTTCAGCTCCAAGTGGTTCGATAACCTCGACGTGGGTTTTTACATTGTTTTCTTTTGCTGGATTAGGTGTGTAAAGCAGGTCTTCGGGACGAATGCCGAAAAGAACTTCCTTGCCAACATAGGCTTTTAGGGAGTTGGCAATTTTTCCAGAGGCTATGATCTGAAAATCACCTTCATCTGCGATGATTTTGCCGTCTTTTTCGATGATTTTTGCTGTTAAAATATTCATCGGAGGTGAACCAATAAAGGCCGCTACAAATCGGTTGTTGGGTTCGTTGTATAATTCCAAAGGAGGTCCGATTTGCTGAATAAGACCGTCTTTCATTACAACGATTTTGTCACCCATGGTCATGGCTTCTACCTGGTCGTGGGTTACATAAATCATGGTTGCCTGAAGCCGTGTGTGAAGTGATGAAATCTCAGCTCTCATCTGAACCCTCAATTTTGCGTCCAGGTTTGAAAGTGGTTCATCAAATAGAAAAGCTTTTGGTTTTCGAACAATTGCCCGGCCTACAGCAACACGCTGCCTCTGACCACCAGATAAAGCCTTTGGCTTTCTTTCTAAAAGCTCTTCAATATGAAGAATCTGAGCTGCTTCGTTAACACGGGTCTGGATTTCCTGTTTGGGATATTTTCGGATTTTTAACCCAAATGCCATGTTGTCATAAACAGACATGTGAGGATAAAGCGCGTAGTTTTGGAAAACCATCGCGATATCTCTGTCTTTTGGAGAAATATCATTAACCAGAGTTCCGTCAATGTAGATTTCTCCGCTTGAAATGTCTTCAAGCCCGGCGACCATTCTTAATGTTGTTGTTTTACCGCAACCTGATGGTCCTACGAGTACAACAAATTCCTTATCGTTAATGGTGAAATTCGCTTCGTCTACGGCTTTAACATTAGCTCCATAAAGTTTGGTCACATTTCTCAATTCAACTGTTGCCATATTAACCTCCAAGGGAATAATTATTCATGGATTTTGAAATTAA
>JAFGVJ010000075.1 GCA_016938055.1 Prolixibacteraceae bacterium | reverse complement strand
GCTGGTCTGATGAGTCAATCAATAATCTTGAGTCTATATTGGATTACTAAAGTACTTTCAGGTGCTTAAAAATTTCTATTACATTTGTGGGAACAGTCGTGGAAATCAAAAGCACTTATATTGACCGATCGGAACATGAAATCAATACCCTTTAACCGCAAGCCCCTGCTGAATGGAATTTTTATCAGCCTTTTACTGGCTGGCGTATTTGCCTATCTATCTGCAGTGATTGAGCCGATGTTGCATTTTCACATGCAACAAAACCCCTATTTTGCAGACGGGCATTTTTTTCAGCAACATGCACAACGGGTTGGTGGATTGGGAACTTACCTTTCTAATTATCTCATGCAAGCCTTTTATTCAAACATGAGGGGAAGCCTTACAATTACGTTGTTAATCAGCATCATGCCTTTGAGTTTAACTGTACTTTTTAAACGATTGAAAGTGTACGTTCCGGTGGTCTTGTTTTACGTGCCCGTGATACTTGCCACGGCACTTTTCCACGACTACTATTTTCCACTGACCATTTTGTTACAGGCTGTTCTGCTTTACCTGGCTGTTCTGATTTACGGATATCTTTTAAAATTCCGATTCGTTAATTGGCTTTCAGGCCTTGGGCTGTATGCTTTGCTTTATTACGTTTTTGGCAGCGGTACTGCTTTCATATTTGGCCTTTCGGGTATTGTGCTCAATTGCTATCAAAGCGGAACAAAACAACTGATCATTCGAAGTTTGCTTATCGTCCTGCTTTTAGTCCTGCTTCCATTTCTGGCCTACCGGTTTTTGTTTAACCTTTCGCCAACTCAGGCCTTTTTCTATTTTGTGCCCGAATTGCCCGTAACACTTACCTACCATAAAACGGTTTGGATGTATCTGTTGATAGCTTCCATGCCCCTGATCTTATTAACAGGACTAATCAGTTCCAAGCTTGCAATCCCTGAAAAAATTAAAAACATCACCCGAAACAATACCGTGCAGCTGGCAGCTTCACTTTCCATGCTCCTGCTGAGCTTCTGGCTGATCAACCTCCCGGCCGATCAACATGCCAAAAATATAGCACAGGTCGATTATGACACTTATCATCAAAACTGGGATCAGGCCATTAACCTTTCTCTTGCTGATCAGGAATACGACTTTCTAACCAACTTGAATTACAACAGGGCTATCGATCATGCGGGCTTGTTCCTGGAAATGTTTTTTGATTACCCACAATTACTGGGGATCAAGTCACTCAATCCCGACAACCTGGGTACCGCTTTTTATAGTATTCAGGCCAGCGAATATTACTTCGACCTCAATTACATCACCCGGTCACAGCATCTGGCGTATGCGGCCCTGGTGCTGGAACCCTATAATGCCAGGGTGATCAAACAACTGGTTAAAACCAACCTCATTCTGGGAAATATCCGAGCTGCAAAAACATACCTCCATTTGCTTTCACTCAATCCCTTGTTTGATGATTTTGTCAACAAGTATCAAGCATACACCCTGAATATTAACAAAATAGAAGAAGAACCCCTGCTTTCAAAAAAACGAAAGTACAATCCCGATAATTTTGCCATTCCCCTGCACATCACCAATCGCTTAGAGGATTTGATTGTAAAAGACAGTAGCAACCAAACTGCCTGGGAGCATTTGCAGCTGTGCTTTTTGCTCGAACACCAACTGGATAATTTTATAGGAAATTTTGAAACTTCAATGAATTTCTATTCCCAAATTCCTGAGGTTTATGAACAAGCATTGTTGGTTTATATTTATTCAACCAGATCGCGCACTGAATTGCTCAGATCGATCAGCAATGAATCGAAGGAAAAGTTTACAACGTTTTTGCAAATACTTAAGGACAAAAACAACAATTTGCAAGCAGCACAGGCTGATTTGACTGATTTTGAAAACACTTACATTTATTACATGAAATATTTGAGCCCAATGGTTACAAATCTGGAAGTAATCACCACAAAATAATGACCGACAATAAATTTTTTACATGATGAATACTCATTCAATTTTCAACATAAAACCTATTGCATTGGTTGTATTCATTTTTACAATCACCACAGCTTGCAATGAACCGATTACGAATGTGAAAAATGTCGATTCAAAGCTTCAGATTTTTCCTGATTATGATAGCATTGTCATTCCATTCAACATTGCTCCATTGAATTTTTACATTCAGGAAGATGCCGAA
Source organism: Prolixibacteraceae bacterium (assembly GCA_016938055.1). Taxonomy (GTDB): domain Bacteria; phylum Bacteroidota; class Bacteroidia; order Bacteroidales; family Prolixibacteraceae; genus Roseimarinus. The sequence continues at coordinate 1,742 of JAFGVJ010000075.1, read as the reverse complement.
AAATATCATGTTGAAATATCTTCGATCGAAGGGCAGTCTATTGTCATTCAGCAAACTGCACCAGAAATTTCAATTCCTGTTAAGCAATGGAAAACACTGTTGCAGAAAAACAAAGGGAATAAACTCAAGGTGGATATTTATCTGAAGAAATCTCAACAATGGTTTCAATACCCCGCACTTTCCGACAGTATTGCTGCTGATTCGTTAAACCCCTATTTGGTATACAGGCTCATCAACACGCAGTATGCTTACTCAAAAGACATGCAGCTTGCCCAGCGCAATCTCGAAAATTTTGATGAATCATTGATCTGGGAAAACAGTTCAAACAACGAAGGTTGCTTCAATTGCCATTCCTTCAGCAATTACAATCCGGAAAAAATGTCGCTTCATTTGCGCCAGTATAACAGTGGCACTTTGATCCTTGACGGGAAAGAATTGAAAAAACTCAACACCAAAACCCCTTATACCATGTCGGCATTTGGCTATGCAGCGTCAAATCCCGACGGCGAACTAATGGCCTATTCCGTCAATATTTTCAATGAATATTTTACCAACAGTACACAAAACCTGAACGAAGTAACCGATCAGGCATCCGACATCGTGGTTTATAACAAAAAAACCAATACGGTCACTACTTCGCCTAAAATCTCAAGCAAAAACCGGGAAAACTTTCCCAGTTGGTCCCCTGATGGTAAATGGCTTTACTATGTGAGTGCAGGTGAAGCTTTTGACGATTTCGACAGTCGGTACTACAGCATGTACAGCCTTTGTAAAATAATGTACGACAAGGCAAGCAATACCTGGGGCGAAGTGGATACGGTTTTCAATGCCGAAAAGGAAGGAAAAAGCATCACCTTTCCCAGAATTTCACCCGATGGCCAATACCTTTTGTTCTGCCTGATTGATTACGGTTATTTTTCCATCAATCATCGCGAAAGCGATTTGTACCTGATGGACCTTACTACCGGTGAATATTCAAGACTTGACATTAATTCAGCCGAAAACGATAGTTATCATTCCTGGTCGAAAAACGGACGCTGGATAGTGTTCAGTAGCAAGCGCTTCAATGATTTGTATACGGCGCCGTACTTTTCATATTTCGACAGTCATGGTAAATTCCATAAACCTTTTATCCTTCCGCAAGAAGATCCCCATTTTTATGAAACCTATTTGAAGAACTTCAACATTCCTGAATTTGTTGATGGAAAAGTCAACCTGAATCCCTTAAAAATCAGGAATGCCTTGTATGGCAATGGCCTTGATGTCGTCTTCGATTCAACGGTGAATGTCGATGCATTGTCGGGGGCCAGTTGGATTCAAAAACATTCAGGGCAAGAGGCAAGCCCTGAGAAACACTATCAGGTAACCGGACAGCCTGAACCTGCAAAAAAATAACTCCAAAAACCTGTAGCTGACATATCTCAACATTCTTTGCTCATTTTTGGTTAATTTAGAGCCCCTTGAACAAACAGGATTTTCGTTGAACAGTATCTCAGCGAATTGATGGATTGATGAATCAAAATAAATCACTTGTCAACCTGTATTAAAAGAGGTTGAGAACAAACAAAAAAACATAATTGTATGAAAATTAGTAGTCTTTACTTATTACTTCTGGCAGTGATGATCAACGCATGTACCTCAAAGACCAATACGGAAAGCAATCCTTTGCTGGCTGATTACGAAACACCCTTTGGTGTAGCACCTTTTGACAAGATCAAAAATGAGCATTTCAAACCAGCTTT
>JAFGVJ010000074.1 GCA_016938055.1 Prolixibacteraceae bacterium | reverse complement strand
TAAGGTTTCTTTGTTGTAGACGTTGGCATTAATAAGCCGTTCACCACTTGCCTTGTCGCTCACATAGCCGCTGATGGTTGCTTTTTGTGAAAAGAGGGTGAGGGAGCTGAGGAGAAGCGCTCCCAGGAGTAAAATCGCTCTCATGTGATGGTGTTTTTGGTTTAGTTCGGATCAAAATTAGTCGATGATGTTTTGAATTACAATGCTTGTTATGTTAAAGATTTAAAACATTCTTTAAAAATACCTGAACATTTAATACAGAGGATTGGTAGGAGCAAATGGTTGCTTCATTACAAAAGTTCATGGGAAATGAACGATGAAAACAGTATTTTATTTCCCCTGGATGGAAAAAATCGACGGAAAGCAATAGTAATCAGTTGAAATCAATAGAAATCAATAGAAATAAATTGTTATGAACAAATTTTCAAATTGTCACATTTCACTTAACCTTAACCTCAGTCTCAACCTTACTCAACCTCAGTCTCAACCTTACTTCCCGTGTGTATGCAGCCCGCACTCTTTTTTGGAATTGTCCTCCCACCACCAGCGCCCGGCACGGAAATCTTCACCTTCCCGGATGGCCCTGGTACAGGGGGCACAGCCAATGCTCACGAAACCACGGTCGTGCAACACATTGTAGGGCACATGGAATTCTTTGATGTGGGCTTTCACCTCGTCGAGCGTCCAGTGGATGAGCGGGTTGTATTTGAAAAGCCCGTAGCCTTCGTCCCATTCAATGGTGGCCATGTTTTCGCGGTTGGCGCTTTGGTCGGCCCGTAAGCCGGTAATCCATACCTTATGCCCGGTCAGGGCTCTTTTAAGGGGCACTACTTTCCGGATATTGCAACATTCCTTGCGGTTTTCCACCGAAGCATAAAAGCTGAAAGGCCCTTTTTCGGTGAGCAACTTTTCAACAGAAGCTGCTTCGGGATAATAAGTTTTGATGGTAAGAGGGTATTGTTCAAGGGTGCGGCTAAACACTTTGTAGGTTTCCTCAAACAAACGCCCAGTATCGAGGGTGGCCAGTTCAACCGGCAAATTATTACGGCCAATGATATCGGTAATCACCTGGTCTTCGTAACCAAAACTGGTGGTGAACACTACTTGTCCGGGAAATTCATTGCAGAGCTGCTGGAGGGCATCTACGATACTTTTTCCTTCGATGGATGGAAGTTGTTGGGTCATATTTTGCAATTTTGCTTTCGGCCAAAGATAAAAAAAGATCAGGGAAATCGTGTGCTGTGCATAAACTGCCAATAACTTATCAGCTTTAGGCTTTCAATTCAACAGTGGTAAAATTATCTTTGAAAAAACACGTTATTCAAGCAATGATGCTGAGTAAATACCAAAAACTGTTGGCTGTATTTGTGCTGCTTTGGGTAATGGCGCAATGCAAAACGCCCGAACCGGCCAGAGTTTATACCCCTGTGTTTGATCAAACCACCAGGCAGTATGTAAAAACTACTCCGCATCGGCCTGACTTGGATACCAGCGTTCTCATTCGCTCCAATGTGTTAGAAAACCTTGTTATTGCGCTGGATACCATTTCACTGGAAGAGCAGTTTACCCTGGAAAGCGCTGAGCTGGCTGTTCCCCTTGAACTGATTAACGAAAAACCACCGCTGTACGATACTTTTCTGGTGGTAGCCGACTACCGTTATCCCGCCTCTTATGTCGATTTGTTGTTCCCGGTCATTCCCTTGGCCATTATTGAAGCCATGACAAGCGATCAGAACGGAAGCAGCGATACTCTGCATCCTGAACAATTGTCCCTTTCCGAAGTTTCTCCCAACAAGAAACCCATGGTTTCAGAAAGCGCTCCTTCTCATAAAGCCAGCAAAAAGCCATCTATTTTTCTGAGCAAAAAAGAGCGTTTGGCCCGTAAAAACCGGAAGGAAATTGATAAAATACTGGCCCTGAAACAAGCTGAAACAAGTGAAGGAAAAACCGTGAATGTAGTTCAGGAAGAAGTTCTGGCAGATACTATCCTCGCTGCTGAGCCGCTTGTGGTGAAGGAAATCTATACCCGTGACGAAATTCTGGCCGACACCACCCGTGACCTGCTGGATGCCACTAACATACTGGATCAGCATTTGAGTGAAGTAGCCTGGAAAATTGGGGATTCCATCCCTTTTTATCATGGGATGGACAGTTATTTCCTTGATTCCAGTCTGATTATTCTGTACGATACGGTTTATGTTGAAGTCATTGATTCATCGCGAATGGTGCCGCAACTATCGTTCGATAGCCTCACCAATATTCAGCTGGAGAAACTGGAGCTGGTCTTTCGTTTTTATGTGAATGAACGTTTGATATTCAAAGTGTTTCATCCCGAAATTGATGATGTTTTCATTGACATGATCCGGGTTCAGGGAGGTGATTTCAAGCTGGGCAATAACGAGTTTGACGATGACGAACGACCGGCCACAGCCCTCACTGTTTCCAGTTTTCTGCTTAGTCAATACGAAGTGACCAATAAATTGTTCTGTTATTTTCTGGACGATCAGCTGTGCGACAGTCTGGGTCAGATCGAAGGTATTCCGGTGATCGATCTGGACCATCCCGAAACCAGGATCCAACGCAATCGGTTCACCGGGAAGTTCACCGTAAGTGGTGGTTATGACGAATATCCGGTGGTGAACGTTACCTGGATAGGTGCTCAAATGTTTTGTAAATATGCCGGAGGTCGGCTACCATCAGAAGCCGAATGGGAATATGCAGCCCGGGGTGGTATCTATGCCCGCCGGTTTTATCTGAATGCCGCCAAAACCGATTATGATTATGTGAACCGTTATGCCGGTGGGAATTACCTGGGCGAACTGGGTTGGTTTGTGGATAATTCACGCGGCCAGGTATGGGTGGGTGGCCGCAAACATCCCAACGAGCTGGGTTTGTACGATATGAGCGGGAATGTGTGGGAGTGGTGTTACGACAAATATTCGAAGGATGCTTACAAACGCATCAACCGGAGCCGCAATCCCATGTTCCTCGAAGGTGGCAATTTAAGGGTGAACCGCGGAGGAAGCTGGAGCAGTGATGCCCTTTATTGCCGCGTGAGCAACCGTAACTTTCTGGATCAGTACGGGAAGAATCAATACCTGGGCTTCAGGTTGATGCGCGAATGGTAAACCTCAATGATGCCTGAATTTTTCAGCATTTCGTGTTGGTAACATCTGTCACAAACTTTTTTCAATTCATTTTCTAAAATTGGGTTGATTTTCAGCGCCGATTATGGCACATAATGATTAAATTACGTAGCAAACCGAAAATAACCCATCCATGCTGTCACGTATCATACAATTCAGTATTCGCAATAAACTGATCGTCTTCCTGTTTACTTTTACCCTTGCCGGTTTTGGTATTTATTCCATTACTCAGATCCCTTTGGGTGCAGTCCCCGACATTACCAACAACCAGGTGCAAGTGATCACCACCAGCACCAACCTTTCGACCCAGGACATTGAACAGTTTATCACTTATCCGGTAGAGCTGGAAATGTCCAACCTTCCGGGTGTTCAGGAAATCAGGTCCATCTCGAAGTTTGGACTGTCGGTGGTGACCATCGTGTTTGATGATAACCTGGGGACTTACCTGCCTCGTCAGCTCATTGCCGAAAAAATCAAATCGGCCAGTGCCAACATTCCCGAAGGCTTTGGTTCGCCCGAAATGGGCCCCATCACCACGGGGCTTGGGGAAATCTACCAGTACATTCTGGATGTCAAGCCCGGTTACGAGGACCGTTATTCCACCATGGACCTGCGAACCATTCAGGACTGGGTCGTTAAACGTCAGTTGTCGGGCATTCCGGGTGTGGTGGAAGTCAATACCTGGGGCGGTTTTCTGAAGCAATACGAAGTGGCCGTCGATCCGCAGCAACTGAGCGCTTTCAATTTGACCTTGCTGGATGTGTACGAGGCCATGGCCCGTAACAACAGTGTGGCAGGTGGAGCTTACATTGAAAAACAACACCAAAGCTATTTCATCAGGGGCGACGGACTTGTGAAAAATCTTGACGACATCCGTAACATCGTGATTAAAAATGTTGATGGAATTCCCATGATCATCAATGATGTAGCCACTGTTCAGTATGGCAGTGCCAACCGTTTTGGAGCCATAACGGCCAATGGCGAAGGGGAGAAAGTGCTGGGTCAAATCATGATGTTGAAGGATGCCAATTCCAACAAGGTGATCAGAGAGGTCAAAAAGCGTGTGGCCGAAATTCAGGAAAACCTGCCCGAAGGGGTCTTTATCAATCCCATTGTGGAGCGCAGCGAGTTAATTGGAAAAACCTCGATGACCGTCCTTGAAAACTTGTTATTGGGTTCTTTGATCGTGTTGATTGTGGTGATTCTATTGTTGGGAAACTTTCGTTCGGGCTTGGTCATCGCTTCCATCATCCCACTTTCGTTGTTGTTCACCATTTCGCTCATGTACCTCTTTGGCATCGATGCCAACCTGATGAGCCTCGGAGCGCTCGACTTCGGGATCATCATCGACGGGGCCGTGATCATCGTGGAATTCATCATGGTGCGCCTGATGGTGAGACGACAAGACCTGGATGCAGTTTCGGGCGATGAAAAAGAAAGCCTGATGGATACCATCACCTTCAACGGCGCCTCCAAAATGATGAATTCTGCCATTTTCGGACAATTGATCATCCTCATCGTGTTCATTCCCATCCTTTCGCTCACGGGGGTAGAAGGGAAAATGTTCCGTCCCATGGCCCTTTCGTTCAGCTTTGCTTTGTTGGGCGCCATGATATTAGGCCTTACCTGGCTGCCGGTGGTTTCTTCCATGTTTTTGAAACCTGTGGCTGAACACGAAAAGTTCCGCATCACTCGCTGGGTCATGAAATGGATCTACCGTTCGTACGAACCGGTGATCCGTTGGTCATACAACCATAAACGAACCGTGCTTGGCCTGGCGCTGGCTTCGCTAATCTTCACCGGGGTGATTTTTGCCCGCATGGGTGGCGAATTTGTCCCCACGCTCGACGAAGGTGACTTTGTGATTCAGCCGGTGCTGAAAACCGGTACCTCCCTGAGCCAGACCATTGAACTGACCACGCAAATGGAGAACATCCTCATTGAAAATTTTACTGAAGTCGATCAGATCGTGTCGCGGATTGGTGCAGCCGAAGTGCCCACCGATCCCATGTCGATGGAAGAAATTGACATGATTATCAAATTGCGGCCCCGCAAGGAATGGACCTCGGCTGAATCGAAAGAAGAGCTGGCCGACCTTTTCAAGGAAAAGCTATCGGTGATTCCGGGCATCGATTATGAATTTACCCAGCCCATCGAAATGCGTTTCAATGAGTTGATAACGGGCGTGAGAGCCGATCTGGCCATCAAAATATTTGGTGAAGACCTGGACGTGCTGAACCAAAAAGCCATCGAAGTGAAAAATTTGATTGCTGGAGTAGAAGGCGCCGCCGATGTGGTGATGGAAAAAACAGCCGGTTTGCCACAGATGAGTGTACAATACAAACGCGACAAAGTGGCCTATTACGGTCTTGATGTGGAGATGCTGAACCGTTACCTCACCATGGGTTTTGGGGGTGAACAGGCTGGGAGTGTTTTCGAGGGCGAAAAGCGCTTTGATATGGTACTCCGGCTCGAATCGCAATTCCGGAACGACATTGAACACATCCGCAATTTGCAGGTACCGCTTCAAAACGGGAGCCAAATCCCTTTAAGCGAAGTGGCTCAGATTGAATACGCCACCGGGCCGGCCAAAATCTCGCGCGACAATACCCACCGCAGGGTGGTGGTCAGTGTGAATGTCCGTAACCGCGACCTTGAGTCGGTAGTGGCCGATATCCGTGGAATACTGAAGCAAAGGCTTGATTTGCCACCGGGTTACAGTGTGGAATATGGCGGGCAGTTTGAAAACCTGCAAAATGCCACCAACCGGCTGAAGCTGGCCGTGCCCATTGCCCTGTTGCTCATCTTTATTTTCCTGCATTTCGCCTTCCAGTCGATCCGCGAAGCAGCCATGGTATTTTCCGCAGTGCCCTTATCGGTGGTGGGAGGTGTAATCATGCTGTGGATCAGGGGCATGCCTTTCAGTATTTCGGCGGGTGTAGGATTCATTGCACTGTTTGGAATTGCCGTATTGAATGGCATTGTGCTCATTGAACACCTCAAGGAATTGAAAGCCGAAGGCGTTTCAGACATGCGCGAGCGTATCATGCGGGGCACCAGGGAACGACTGCGGCCGGTGATGCTTACCGCAGCCGCGGCGGCATTGGGTTTCTTCCCCATGGCCATTTCTACTTCTGCCGGAGCCGAAGTACAGCGTCCCCTGGCCACGGTGGTCATAGGCGGCTTGATCACTTCAACCTTGTTAACCATGATTGCCTTGCCCTTGCTGTATGCCATTCTCGACGATGTGATTGGTATACAGTTCAGACCTTTCAGGTTGAAAAGGCAAAAAAATCTGACCATGTTGTTGCTCCTGCTGCTTGTTCCAGCCTTTGCCGGCATGGCACAAAGCAAGACTCTTACCTTGGATGAAGCTATTGAACAGGCCATTCAGCATAACCATGAACTGAAAGCAGTTCAACTGAACGTGGACGAACAGAAGGCATTGGTACCTGCAGCTTTCAATCCGGCCAAAACCATTCTTTTTTATGAATACGATGAAAACAATGTCGCCGAAAACAACTACCCTTTGGGGGTAATTGGTGTAGAACAAAGCTTTGAATTTCCCGGTGTTTATTCAGCACAAAAGAAAGTGGCCCGCATCAATGTAGCCCTTTATGAGACGATGGCCCTGGTACAATTGAACCAGTTAACCCGTGAGGTAACGCAGGCCTATTCCCGTTTGGTTTATCTCCAAAATAAACAACTGTTGTGGCAGCGCATGGATAGCATTTACAGCCGCTATGCCAACGCAGCTGTCGCCAGTTATCAGGCTGGGAACAGCAATAACCTCGATCAGTTGAACGCACGGGCCTACCAAAACAGGGTGCAGCTGCAATTGACGTATTTACAGCATGAGTTTGAAATGGCTTATGAGAATCTGCAGGCACTGATGCAGTTTGAGGATACCTGGAGCATTCCATTTATAAAGCTCGAGAAAATTGATTTGCAGCAAACAGTTTTGGATGAAAATCCCGGACAGGCCTACATGAGCTTGATGACAGAGCGGGAAAATGCCCTGAAAAACATTGAAAAGAACAAGATGTTGCCTGAGTTCAGTCTGGGGTATTTTAACGGCACCAACCAATATCAAGGGGCTAAGAACTACGAAGGATTCACCATCGGACTAGGCGTGCCCCTCTTCTTTGGTGAGCAGAAAGCACGGATCAAAGCCGGAAACCTGGCACAACAAGCTGCCGGCTACCGTGCCGAAAATTATCGCATTCAGCTGTTGAACAAACGCAAGGTGCTGATGCATGAATTGAAAAAATTCGAGGCTTCGGTTCAGGTTTATCACGAAAGTGGTCAGCATTTATCGGGTGAGATCATCCGTTCGGCAGAAAAAAGCTACGAAAGTGGGGCCATCGATTTTTTCCGCTTTGTGCAAAGCATCGAAAATGCCCTACAAATTCAAATGGAATACCTCGATCATCTTTCAGAATACAATCGTTTGGTTTTGGAAATAAATTATTTAACCCTGTGAAATGAAAACAATGAAGAACAAACTATACCTTTTGGGAATAATTTTGTCAATGCTTGTGTTGAATGGCTGTCAAAATAAAAGTGTGCACACCGATGTTCCCGACGAAGTGGTTTCAAAAGAAGTTACTGTTACCCGTGCACAATTTGAAACCGGAAAAATGATGGTGGGAGCACCCCAGGACCATCTATTTACAGAGGAGGTGAGTGCCAAAGGTTATGTACTGGCAGCTCCCGATGGCCTTGCAAAGGTGGGGGTTTTCGTTCCCGGAACTGTTAAAAACATTCGGTTCAAAACCGGAGAGTGGGTCCGAAAAGGCGATGTGTTGTTTGAACTCACCGGTTCGGCCATCATTCAATTGCAACAGGACTATGCCCAAAACCATGCCCGTTTGTTGATGGCAGGGCAGGAACTGGAACGCATGCAAGGCTTGCTGGATGGTAACATTGTTTCGCAGCGTGATTTTCAAAACGCGAAAGTTGAATTCAGCGTGCTGAAAGCAAACGATGAAGCCCTGACTGCACAATTGAAACTGATCCATGTCAAAGCCGAAAAGGTGGCCGAAGGAGCGCTACTCACCTCGGTGCCCGTGCTGGCTCCCATGAGCAGCTATATTTCACAGCAGGAGCTTACTGCAGGGCAATACCTGGAGCCTCAGGATACACCCATCGAATTGGTCGATACCCGTAAACTTCAGCTTAACCTGTATGTGTTCGAAAGGGACATCATGCAGTTACAGCCCGGACAGAAGGTGCTGTTTTATGAGCCGGGTCGTAAGGACAGTGCCTACGAAGCAACACTTTCAGTGGTGGGAAAATCCATCAATCAGGAAACGAAAACCATTCTTTGTACAGCCAGCATCACAAATGTTGAAACGATGAGTTTTGTGCATGGCATGTATGCCGAATGTGCCGTGCTGACCTGTGAACGGAAAGCGCTGGCCCTGCCCACCGAAGCCGTGATCAAAGATGGCTACAACCATTATGTGCTGGTGAAAATTTCGGAGGATGAAAACGCCCTTACTTTTGTCCGAAAAGCGGTGGAGATTGGCCGTGAAACATTGGATTATACTGAAATTTTGACCAACGATCTGGACCAGGTTTTGATCAGCGGAACCTTTAACCTGATTACTGAGGATTAAAAATAATTATCTTCACAGGCTCATAGGAAAACGAACATTGAATGAGCGAAAGAACAACATTGACCTTTGGCATCATCGGTGCCGGTATGATTGCCGAAAAGCACATCGAAGGCCTGCAGAAAACCGGAATGGCTTCCATCAAATGGGTGGCCAGGAATCAGCAAAGTGCCTTGCACGACTTTCAGTTGCGATACAATATTCCACACGGCACAAGCGATTATCATGAGATTTTGGCTGATCCCGAAGTGGATGCTGTGGTGATAACCAGTCCGCCGGCTTTGCACTACGAAATGTTCAAGGCCTGTGTGGCTGCTGGAAAGCACATCCTGTTGGAGAAACCGGCTGCCATCAAAAGGGAGCACCTTGCGGAGATGGTTCAACTGGCCGAAGCACACCCCGAACTGATCATCAGCGACTGCTCGGCCCGTCATGCCCGTTTAACCCCGAAGTTCCGGAAGGTGAAGGAGCTCATCGACTCGGGGATGCTGGGCAACATTTATTTTATCCATCACAACGCGGTGGCCCGTCAGAGCCGTCCCGGAATCGAGTACCATCCAACAGCCAAGTGGTTTCTGAACAAAGCACTGGCCGGCGGAGGGGTGTTGTTCGACTGGGGTGTGTACGACCTCTCGTTTCACTTGGGTCTGCTGGGCGATGTACCTCAGGTTGAACAAGCCAGTCTGCTCTTCATGAAAAACGGTCTCGACCGGAAAGACCCGGGAACCCCGGTGTTCGATGTGGAAGAACATTTCGCGGCTCGCTTGCAACTTACGGGAGGCATCAGCTATTACTGGGAACATGGATCACACGCCAACGTGGAAGTCCCCAACGAAACCCGCATTTATGGCACCAAAGGCGGTATCAAACTGGCCCTCTGCAGTTGGGAGAGCCCGGTAATTGAGTATTTCACTGTGGCTGACGATGGCAGGGGAGCAGCCCAAAGTGAACGCATAATGGTGGACATGACCGGCCACGACGACAATGACGCGCTTTCGGCCCATTTTGTGAATGTTTTGCTGGGTAAGGAAAAAGTACAAATGCCCCTCGGGCTGGCGGCCAAACACCTGGAGGTGATTTACCGCTTGTACGAGCAAAACTATGACCAGGTATAAAAAAAAAACAGGTGAGACATCGTCTTACCTGTAATTGTTGAGAGAAACCCTTCGGACAATAAGTTGGGGAAGTTGCTATTCTAAGGTTGAGGTCTTATTGTATGAACGAAGGGTGGGAGATCAAGAAGCTATTTTGACAAAATTGACTCAATTCAACAGAAAGCTTTTCAGGATTTTCTTCCAACCATTGATAGACCTTATCGTATTTGCTGCTTTGGTTCTCAAAATCGACCAACTTGAATTGATGGCCTGTTTCCGGCAAGGTCACG
>JAFGVJ010000397.1 GCA_016938055.1 Prolixibacteraceae bacterium | reverse complement strand
TTAAAAAAGCCCTCGCTGACCGGATTGGGATAAACTTTCAACCCTGTTGCCTTCAGCACGTCGACGCTGCTGATCACAATGTCGAACTCGAAAGTCACCGGTTCCATCTCATTGTTATTTTGATCTTTAATTCCACTGATGGTGAGGCTGTGTGTGCCGGTGGTCAATCCTTCAACATTGATGATGACCGTGGTTGCTTCTTCGTAACGATAAGCCGAAAGGGCCTGGATGGATCCGCTGAACACATAATTTTCAATGTTTTCGGATGAAAGCTGATCGACCCTTTCGTCGAAATCAACGGTGATCCAGCTTTTATCAATGGCCGTTACTGCCAGTACCTGAGGTGGAAGGGTGTCGTTACCGGCCGAGAAATCAAGAATATCGCGCGGGAGGATCTGATAATCGTTTTGGTATTGACTCACCACCCCGGTAACATTGGTGATGCCTGTTGGGATTTGTTTGTTCAGCAGGCGGGAACTGTAACGCGAAAAAACGGTTGCGCTTCCGGTAGCATCCCAGAAAGTGTAGGAAACATTGGAATCGGGGACTTTTGCCCCGCCATTGTCAAAGGATACGTTTTCGATGGTCACCAGCATTCCTTCATAGGCTTCACCAACTTGCGATGCAGTGATGATCACCGGTTCAACAGCCTTGTTATTGTGGTGGTTATAAAAGTAGCTGACATTGGTAATTTCGGTCAAACGGTTGAATTCCTCCACTTTCCCGGTCACCACAACACTGTCGCCCACATGTCCTGTGATCAGTGAGCCATACACACACACACCGGAGTAAGGTGCCTGGCCGGTTTGGATATAAACCGTGTTGTCGAAGTTGGCCACGATGGTTCCCATCAGGTTGACGATCTGTCCCGAGAGCGGACTGATATCTGTAGTTCCCTGAATATCGGTGATGGGGGTTAACTGGCTGGCAGTCACGTTCCGGGGCAGACGGAATGAACCTTCCATGGAATTTTCGTTGTCACGGGTTTTGATCACGATTTTGAAATAAACCATTTCGTTGGCCTGAAAACCTGACAGGCTGAAGGGAACCTGAAAATGGGTGTTGTTGCGGTCCAGTTCCAGCGTCCATTCTTCACTGTTGGGTGTTTTCCCCCAGTAGAGGCGGGCCTCATCGATGACCGATACTCCCGCCAGGCTGAACGATAAAACCGGTTCGCTTCCTGCCTGAGGAAACTCAGGCTCCATTTGCAGATTGTTGATCTGGATAGGGTTGAGAGCTGCATCGGCCCAAATCAGATCGGCCCATTCGGGGTGGTCCACAAAGGGATTACGGTTTTGCTGAATGGAAAAAATACGTTCGTTACGGCGGCGTTCAAAATCGGTAGGCGGGAACTGGCGGTTCCATTCCAGTAGCGTGGCCAGATCGCCGTGCTCGGGTTGTGGCGAAGTGTTGAAGCCATTCACGGCCGTGAGGTTCAGTTCCCCGTTGGTCCCTTCGTAGCGGGTATCCATGTAAAGAATGATGCGGGCAACCTGTCCTTTGGTGGCATCGCCGGGTTCCCAGCGCTGGCTGGTGTACCAGCATTCGGTGGCCTCGGTGTGTTGTGTCCCGTTGGGTTTCACGTTACCAAAATCCTTGTTGCTGCGGTTTTCATTCACCGAGGCATCGGCAGGTCGGAGGTTGAAAGCATCACCGTCCATGGGGCGCATGTCGGCAAAGGCACCGTGTGATTTGGCCCAAACGTGCTCCCGATTGATGAAATCACCACCGCTACCGTAGGTATCGGCATTTTGCGATCGCTGGGTATAAAACAGGATCACATTCTTCTCGTTGGCCGGATCGGCATCGGAATAATTGATGATAAATTTGGCTTGACTATAGGAAAAATCAACATGCTGGCTGATGATTTCGTGTAATTGTGCTTTCAGCGCTGCTCCTTTTAAACCTTCCGTGCCATTGTAATAGCCCGGTGGTTGTGCCAACATCCATGCAGGGATGAGCAACAATAACGCGATGGTAAAACGAACTCTCATTGTTAGAAATACATTTGTAAGCTTGTGTTAAAAGTACGGCCCAATCCAAAGAAGACCGCCGAAGATTTTGCATCGAAATCGTTGTACGACTGTCCGTTAAAAGGGTCGTTGTTTTGGGCCCTGATGATGCGTTTTTTATCCAGCACGTTCAGCACGTTGAAACGGGCCTGAAAACGCTGATTCATCAGTTTGAAACGGTAGCCGGCATGGAAATCGATGATGAGGTATGCAGGTATTTTCCAAGAGTCACGGGCCGGACCATGTTCTCCTGTGGCCTGATCGTACCATTCGTACGATGAAGCTGAACCATTGAGCGTGATGGGATCAAAATCGGCATAGTAATTGGCAAAATAGGTCGCGCGTGGTTTGATGTAAAGCCCGTCAATGGGTTCCCAGCGTATTTCACCGGCTACCTGGGTTTGGGCCGAGTTACCAACATGCACGCCTTTGGCATCGAAAAACTGAACTTTTAACAGGTTTTGGTTGTCGTCGTAAATCCTTACGCTGTCACTGGAGTTCCAGCGCCAATCGCCCACGGAAACCAAACCCTGAAGATCGAGCCGGTTGCTGACTTTGTAAATAAAATCAAATTCGACACCCTTGTGCAGGGCATCCATCCCGTTGATGTTGATGGAAAATTCTTCGAATTCACCGGGTGCTGTTTCAACGGCCAGTTTTGAAGCGCTGTCAACAGGTTTGTTTTCCCAGATGGTATAATAGGCATTCACGTTGGCAGAGAATGATGAGCTGTTGAAGGCGTACCCCAACTCGAGGGCTTTCACCACTTCGTTTTTTATTTCCCTGAACAAGGTGTTGTCGAAATCATACACGTTGTTGAAACGTGGTGCCTTACTCAGGTAGCCCAGGTTGATGAAGCCGTTCATTTGCTTGTTGATGTTGTAGTTGGCACCACCTTTGGCCGTGAAACCGGGGAACCAGTTCCAGTGGGTAAATTCTACCTTGTTACCATCGATGGTTTTATAGATAAAGTCTTCACGTTCCTGTGCATTGTAAGTCTTGCGCATGATGATGTAATCGGAACGCTGGTAGCCCGAATTGGCTGCGGTTAAATTGATGAAGGAACTCAGCTTGTTGTTTTTGAATTCCCACTGGCCAAAAATGCCACCCCAGCGGACAAAACCGTCGTTGTGGTAATTGTTGACATCACCTTCCTTGAGAATGTATTTCGATTTGGTGGCATCGTCCCAGTCGGTGATGTAGTCGAAAACGGCATAATCGGCCCCCAACAGATCGTAAACCTCTTCGTAGTGAATGCCCCTGTAGTTTCTCAGGTCAATTCCGCCCGAAATCTTATTCCGATCATTCAATTCATAAGTAAGCGTTGAAAGCAAACCGTACCAGCGGTGTGAATTGACCAGGCGGCGCATGTAGTTGGTCGCGGGCAACATGGTATCGTCGAAAAGCGGGTTCACCCCCTGAGGGTTGATGTTACGGTCATAGATGTTCTGAAATTTCATCCGGTTGGTTTCGATATCGATGGCCGGGGTTGACTTTGCCCTGACGCCACCACCATTGCCAATGGATAGATACAGGATGTTCGATACAAAAATTTTGTCGTTTACCTGCCACGAATCCTTGAGGGTGATTTGTGGTTTGTGGTATTCATTCACGCGTTCGGCAAAAGGTTTGGAGGCGGCATAGGGATCATCTTTGGTGCGTGCCAGATAGCCCCAGTGCTGGTTATATTTGATGCCCATGGCATTTACCTTGGCAATGTCTTCTTCAGGAACACCCAGATCGCGGGCAACATCGGCGTCGTAATATTCAATAGGGAGCATATATGAACGCTGGGCATGTCGTTGTGGTGCGCCGTAGGCTGACAATGAAACGGTATGGTTTCCCAATTGTTTGTCGATTTTTCCGTAGTAGAAAGCACCCTGGGTCCAGGTTTGCTCTACCCAGCCACGTCCTTGTTTGTAGGAACCGGCCACCGAAATGCCCCAACCATTTTTCAACTTCCCTGAGGTATAGCCAATGCTGGTGCGTGTATAGCCGTCGGAGCCAATTTCCTGTTCAATTTCGCCACCTTTTCGGGAATCGAGTCCCTTGGTAATGATATTGATGGTACCCCCCACCGAAGGCAAAGCCAGTTTGGAAGCTCCCAAACCGCGTTGTACCTGAATGGAACGGGTCACCACATCGAGGCCAAACCAGTTGGACCAGTATACATGACCGGTTTCCATGTCGTTCACGGGAACACCATCGAGCAATACGCCCACGTTGCGGGCACTGAACCCGCGAATGGTCACCTGGGCATCGCCGTCGCCTCCTCCTTCGGTGGTTGCATACACACCGGGTGTTGAGTTCAATACCATGGGAATATCCTGGGCTGCAATAATTTCCTGTAATTTTTGTGGCGAAATGGTTGAAAAGGCTACTGGTGTTTCGCGAGCCCTGGCTACATCGGCTACAATGATTACCTCGCTGATTTCCAGTTCTGAGGCCATAGCAACATTTAGCACTACAGGGCTTTGTCCTATTTTTGCTGTTTTTTCAATGGTTTTATAGCCTACATAGGAAAATACGATGGTATAATTTCCTTCATTTAATTGGAGGGCAAACTGTCCCTGAACATCGCTGACTGTTCCGATGCTGGTCCCTTTCACCAAAATGTTGGCTCCAATCAATGTTTCACCGGTTTCTGAATCCGTTACAGTTCCCGTTAGGGTTTGTTGTGCCAGT
>JAFGVJ010000396.1 GCA_016938055.1 Prolixibacteraceae bacterium | reverse complement strand
TAAATGGGTTCATCGCCCTGGAAAATCCTGTTGTTGGCATAATGCAGCTTCTTGAGCGAATACTTATCGCGAACGATGGTTTCGAGTTTCTTGTTATCGTAACGGTTACGGTAATTCACCAGGGCTTCGCTGTTCCCGCCAAAACGCTGCAACATTGCTTTGTGTTGCTCATCCAGTGCCCTGGCAGCTTCATGGTATTGCGCTTCAAATTGGGTTCGTGCCAGCTGATATCGGTTTTCCAGCAAGTTAGTTGCTGCGGTATCGGCCCGATTATTTTCAATACTCAGCAATGCTTTCTCAAGAAGCGGATCATTCCACAGCAGTTCGTGCTTCATATCGGAGAAAGCATTGACCAGCAATGGAGATAAATGCCTGGTCTGAAGCTGATTGGTTTGAGCCAGGGCTTCTTCGTACTGATCAAGGACTGCATGCACTTCGGGCAACCAGAAATAAGTTTTGAAGTTTAGGTCGTTCTTCAACTTTTCATGCCGAAAGATCTTTTTTCGATATTTGTTGTGGTTAAACTGATCCACTACCAATGCTTCGTAAGCCCAGCGGGAAGTCATGGCATCACCAATGATGGGTGTACGGGTATAACTACTCATGCTGTGGTGCATCTTGTTGAAGTCGACAATCACCCCGCTTAACAACAACTGTGGAACCAACATCAGGGGAATCATGATGTAGATGGCCACCGCCGAGTTCAAACCAGCCGAAAGGTTCAACCCCAAAAGGTTGGCAAAACAGGCTGTGGTGAACAAAATGGCCCAGGCTTCAAAAGTCAGACCCCTGATTTCGAGCATATAATGGCTGATGAGCACAAAAGTGAGCACCTGAATGGCTGATATCATGAAGAGCATCAAAATTTTTGACGTAAAATATGCACCGCGGCTTAACTCCAAAAATTCTTCGCGTTTCCTGATCTTTCGATCCTTGTAAATTTCTTCGGCACTGATGCTCAAACCAATGAACATGGCTACAACAACGCTCATGAACATAAAAGCCGGAATGTTATCATTTTGCCCAAACACATAAGCACCTGATGCCGAGTATTTGGAGAAAAAACCCAGGATTACAGCTAGAATGGGTGCTACCAGCATGGCAATAGACAAGTATTGCCGGTTCGACCGTTTGGTGGCATAATCGCGTTGAATAAATAGCTTTAACTGCCTGAACCAACCCGGAATCCGAAACAAAACCTCGGGAATTTTTTCAATTCTAACAGGGTTGATTTTCATGAAATCGACCACTCGGGGTTCCACTTTTTCTTTATACCGTAAGTACCATTCTTCGGGCGATATTTTCCGTTTACGGATGCTTTTCCCAAAAGGATCGACCATGCGCTGTTCGATGATCCGCAGGGGCTGATCGGTTTTCACATTCCCGCAGGAGAGGCATTCACTTTCGTCGGGGTTCACATAATTGGCTTCCCTCTTGAAATAGGTGATGGCTTCCATGGGATTGCCAAAGAAAGCCAGCCTTCCGCCCTTATCCATCACGATGATGCGGTCGAACAATTTGTAAATGTCGCTCGATGGCTGATGGATGTTCACAATTACCAGCTTTTCCTTAAGGGTTTGCCGCTTGAGCAGGTACATCACTTTTTCGGTATCGGCCGAAGAAAGTCCCGAAGTAGGTTCATCGGCAAAAAGGATAGAAGGTTCCCGCATGAATTCAAGTGCAATATTCAGGCGTTTACGTTGCCCGCCGCTTAGTATTTTCTTGAGCGGACTTCCAACTACCAGATCACGGGCTTCACTCAGGTCAAAATCGACCAGGGCTTTTTCTACCACAGTGGCAATTTCCTCATCGTTCATGCTGCCAAAGCAGAAACGGGCATTGAATTCCAGGTTTTGATAAACAGTGAGTTCCTCCAGCAACAGATCGTCCTGAGGAACGTAACCAATCACCCCTTTCAATCTTTCGGCATTGTCGGGGTCATACAAATCGTAGCCGTTGATGGTGATGGTTCCCTTGTTGGGTTTCAGCTTTCCGTTCAGGATGTTGAGCAGTGTAGTTTTTCCAACACCACTACCGCCAATGATGCCCACCAGGTCACCCGAGCGTTCCTGAAAACTGAAGGGATGCAGCCCTATAACTTTTCGGCTGAAACGGTATTCAATGTTTTCGGCATTCAGCACAATCATGGGTTTTCCTTTGGTTTGGATAAACCTCGACATAATGCTGCTGTAATAAATGG
The DNA here is from genome assembly GCA_016938055.1 of Prolixibacteraceae bacterium. Classification (GTDB taxonomy): domain Bacteria; phylum Bacteroidota; class Bacteroidia; order Bacteroidales; family Prolixibacteraceae; genus Roseimarinus. The sequence goes on along the minus strand of JAFGVJ010000396.1, from coordinate 7,310 downwards.
GAATGATGCGTGAAGTACGCAGGATACCTCCCTGCGGAAAAACATACAGGCGGCGTTGGGCCAGGCGGTGACCATTCAGGTAAAGGTTTCGGGGACCCCAATAATTAAAAAACAAGACATTGATGCTGCGGATGAGGATCAGCTCCAGCTCCACCTGCTGGTTTTCGCGGTAAAGGTGCTTCACCTCATCGTCGGGGTAGCTTTCATTACCATTCACCACAAACAAACAGCTTTTATCTTTAACGGCCGAAAGGGACTTAAGGTAAAAGGTTGAAAGGTGTTTGTATTCTTCGGCATCGATCTTCAGACCTTCGGCAACCACATTCACAATGCTGATGTCGGAGGTTTTCACACCCTCTTCGCGATGAATGAAGTTGAGCAATTGCACCATCATCATGAAGCGTGCTTCGAGGTTGAACTGCTCTACCATGCTTTCGCAAAGTTTGATCAGGTATTTCCGGTTGACTACCCTGTCGCCGTCACCATCGCTGCCGTAAAGAATCTGCCGGTTTTCAACATGATAATAAGCCATGTAGACCTGGTACATGGCCATGTATTTCTCCACAAGTTCCTGACTGAAATTCTCGGTCAGGTATGATCGAACCAGATCGGCAGCATCATCAATGGATGCCTGGTCCTGATCGTTGGTAATGATCGCAAACAGTTTTATGAGTGTATCAATGATCCCTTCGTACATGCGCTGCGATGATATCAAAAACGAGTTCCGCAGTATTACAGGCTGCTGGAACTCGTTTCTGGATAAATATTTTCAGAATTATTGCTGAACAGTTTCGGCTCTGATTTGATTGAGCAGGGCACTGAGTTGTTCAATTTGCTCCAGGGTCATGGCCGAAGTACTTTCTTCCATTGCATAAACCTGATTGATACTCTTCACCATCTGGTAAATGCTGGCACTCAACTCAGTTTCGGCATAAGGTTCCATCAAAGTCTGAAGCTTCATCAGGGGTTCCTTCTGGTAAAGGATGGTTTCCACAATTTTAGGATTCTGCAGGGTATTTTCCGAAATGTGCGTGGTGAGGTACAATCCTTCGAGTGCAGTGCCTGCCAGTACAAGGTAGGAAAGCTCGGTACGGCCCTGTTTGTTCAGGGAAGCATAAGCATTCTGTGAAAGTTTGGTGATCAAATCAACCAGTACTTCGGTGTTGTCGAGGTTGCTTTCGATTTCGTTGGCCAGCTCTTTACCAATGGCTGCGGTAAGGTCAAGGTCGGTAACCAGGCTTTCAATGGCTTTGAAATACTTTTGTACTGCCGATTTCTGATTGTACGTGGTGGCATAAGCCAAATCGGCCACATAAACACCCAGGTTCACAGCCTTGCTTTGTTCAGTAAAGTACTTTTCAACGTTTTCGGCCTCGTTGGCAATGTCAACAATGTAAGTAGCTTCAATTTCAGTGAGCATGGTGGTTACATCAAAGGCCGAAATTAGCGGATACACATATTCCTCAATGTCCTTTTTAATATCAGTCTCAGAAACAGCCTGTTTATTTTGATTTTTGCACGATGTGGCAAAAACAAATACCACCAACATTGGAAGTATTAAAAAGAACCTGGTAAAAGCATTTAATTTCATTTCATTGGTTTTTAGGACGATTCATATTTTAATGGAAATCAACAACTCACATGTTTTGTTGAGCCCTTTTATTCCTGAATTGGATGTTCTGAACAGTCAGCCTTCGTTTCAGGGTTTACAAATGTTCGATAAAATTAAAAAATAGCCATTAAAAACAGCACAAATCCGTTCATTTTGATCAAAGCCGGTACAAATACTTCACATAATGGGTAGAAATGAAGGTGAATCCAACGATGTATTCTTCGAACAAAAGAGAAATTGTATAAAAATAATTGCACAAAAACTCATCAAAAGCCATTTTCAAGCTGGCTAATAGCCGCTGTTCAGAATGAATTCAATATTTTCGGCATAAATAATGATAAAAAATGAAGAGACAAATTCTGACAATCCTATTGATCATTGCTTTCCATTTGATCGGACAGGCACAAAACTACACCCTTGTATGGGAAGATCAGTTCGATGGCAGCCAGCTGGATGCATCGAAGTGGAACATTGAACAAAGTGAAGGAATCTGGAACACCGGAGGCAACAAAGAATTTCAACATTATAAAAAGGAGAATGTCAGCGTCGGAACCGACGATATGGGAAATAACTGCTTGATGCTAACCGCTCAAAAAGAAGCTTACAAGGGTTACCAGTTCACCTCAGGCAGGGTAAATACCAAGGGGAAATTTGCTTTCCGCAAGGGAAAACTGGAAGCATCGATCAGGATTCCTGACCTGGCCAACGGTTTGTGGCCGGCTTTCTGGACCCTGGGCTATACCCCCACCGGCTGGCCCGATTGTGGTGAAATTGACGTACTGGAAATGGGACACAAAGCAGGAATTGATCAAAACAAGCAAAACAGTTTCATCGGGGCCCACCTCTTCTGGGGACCACATCCCAGTGATTATGGGTCCGAATACATCGCTCCGTATGATTTGTCAAGCGGCTATTTTAAACACACTGTCATCTGGACCGAGGAGCGCATCTCGGTGTACTTCAACGATGCTGCCTCACCCTATTTCACCATGAATATCGATGGCGGAAACACGGAAGAATTCAGGGATTTTCAACACTACATCCTGCTGAACATGGCGGTGGGTGGTTCGGTACCGGGCATTTACAACATCAACAATATCACCGCCAACTTCCCGGCCACCATGTATGTCGATTGGGTAAAAGTATACCAGGAAACGCCCGATTACGGCGAAAATGAACTTCCCTTGTTTGGAGCCTTTGGGGTTTTCGAAGAAGGCAACAACACCGACATGCGCATGACCCCGGGTTTCGACCTTACCGTCAACAGCCAGGGTCTGGAAGAAACCAACAACCCAAGCCCTTTTAAGGGCGAAAAGGCATTGAGCTTCAACACTCAATCAGGTCAGCCCTTTGAACTGAAACTGACTTCCGGATTGAACCGGAACTTTAACAATTATACCAGCGGCAGTTTGCAGTTTCATCTCAGTACCACCATGCAGGAAACCATCACCCTGGGTATTGCTGATCAGGACGGGAAAGAAGCGCTGATAACATTGACAGGAGGTGAAAACTCCGATGTGCCCCGCGATGGCGAATGGCACCTGGTATACCTTCCTTTGGCCGATGTGGCTGATCAGGTAGACCTTTCGCGTTTAAAAGACCTGCTGATTGTCAGGGGCGAAAGTGCAACTGCAACCGACATTGCCATCGATGAGGTACTTTACAGTCAACAGGTTCCCACCCGTGGCTATTTCGGGATTTACACCAACAACCCGAACATTGCCGACCGCTTCACCCTCGACAATGTGAATGGTCATTTGTACAACTGGAGCAACACGGTGTCATTCAACAGCAACTTATCGGCTTACGATGGGGAGGATGTCCTTTCGTTCCGTTCATCGGGGGCTGCAGGCTGGTGGGGCTTTGGCTTTTTCAGCAGCCAGCCGCTCAATTTCGAAAAATATGCCGAAGGCTCGCTGAACCTGGCACTCCGTACCAGCAGCACCGAAAACTTCACCATTTCAATTGAGGGAGCCAACGAAACCAGTGGTGAAGTGCTTTTCAGCAACAACAACGATCCATACAATTTTCAACGCGACGGAAAATGGCACGTGGTATCCATTCCCATGGCCACTTTAGTTGCCCAGGGGCTCGATCTTTCGGCCTGCGGCAACATTTTTACCATACGTGGTGGCAAGACCAGCGACATTGGCATCGACGATATTTACCTTTCGGATCAGGGAACAAGCATCGAGAACCCCAACATCTGTTACCCTGCAACACTGGAGTTACTGCCCAAAAACAGCTCAACCAAAACGGGCTACCGCAAGCAGTTCAGGGTGAACGTAGAAGATCAGTTTGGCAACGATACCGATGTTGATGTTAGCTACAGCGCCAGCGGAGGCAGTATCAGCGAGGATGGGATTTTTAAATCGGAAGAAGTTGGCACATTTACAGTGTGGGCCAATGCAGGAGATCTTGCCGATTCCACCACCATCAGGGTAGATGCAGCTACGGCCATTGATTTACAGCACGATCCGGAACTGGAAATTCGATATTTTAAAGCCTCAAAAACATTGCAATTAAAACATCCCGAGCAAATTGAAAGGGTACAAATTTACAACCTCACCGGGATGAAAGTTACTGAATTGCTGATCAAAAGCACGCAGGCCAACATTGACTTCGGTGTTTACCCAGCCTCGGTTTACCTTGTCGGTGTAATCAGCCAGGGTGGATTGCACCTTGAAAAAATCAGCACCTATTAAAATACTAGGGAAGGAAGGAGTTGTAATACCTTACCGGGCGAGACAAAAATACCATACCGGGGAAGATACTAAAACCCTAGCGGGTAAGATTGTATTTCATAATTGTGTGAGTCTACAGACTTTACAGAATAAAGTTTTCCTCACTGTCTGAGGGTGTAAAACAACTCTTTGAATTGTTAAGCAATGTTTAGCAAACACAAATTGATAGCAAAACTATTGCCTGGCTTACAAATTATCCTTATTATTGCAGCGTTAACTAAAATTTACAATGACCAATTTTTTCAAACATCATCACGGCCATCATTTTCACCTGCAAACGCGGTAGGCCGGAACGATTATGTTTGAACTTTTTTAAAGATATTCGATAACGGAGAAAGGCTTACCAACATGGTGAGCCTTTTTTTATGGCCTCCACCAAGAACAAGCCGGAGGTAAATTTGAGAAAGAATAGCTTGTATGAAAGAGCTACAAAGTGTAAAAAATTAAATATTGAAAAATAGAAAAATGGAAAATATTTTAAGAATTGCCATCCAAACCAAAGGCCGGTTAAATGAAGAATCGGTTGAATTGATCAATGAATGCGGCATAAAACTTACTGTAGGAAAAAGACAGTTACTTTCTCCTTCGAAGAATTTCCCCATCGAAATCCTTTACCTGCGCGATGATGATATCCCCGAAACCGTGGCCGACGGTGTAGCCGACATCGGCATCGTGGGAGAAAACGAAATGCTGGAGAAAGACAAGGCCGTTGAGCTGGTGAAGCGGCTGGGTTTCAGCAAATGTCGTTTGTCGTTGGCCATCCCAAAAGGAGAAGAATACCAGGGGGCACATTGGTTCGAAGGAAAGAAAATAGCCACCTCGTACCCGGTGATATTGCGCAGGTTTTTCCAGGAGCAAGGGGTGAACTGCGAAATTCATGTGATCAATGGCTCGGTTGAAATTGCTCCCGGGATAGGACTGGCCGACGGAATTTTCGACATCGTAAGTTCGGGCGGCACCCTCATTTCGAATGGTTTGAAAGAGGTAGAAGTGGTGACTCCCAGCGAAGCAGTGTTGATCAAAACACCCGGATTAAGTGCCGAAAAACAAGCCATCCTTGATGAATTTCTCTTCCGCATCGAAAGTGTGGAACGTTCCCGTGGAAAAAAATACATCATGCTGAACGCGCCCAACAGCAAACTGGACCAGATTATTGAAATGTTGCCGGGCATGAAAAGCCCCACCATTTTGCCATTGGCCATTGATGGATGGAGCTCAGTGCATTCGGTGATCGAAGAAAAGTTCTTCTGGGAGAACATTTCAAAACTGAAAAAAATGGGTGCCGAAGGCATTTTGGTGCTGCCCATCGAGAAGATGATCATGTAAGGCCCCACAGCCCCCTGAGGCCTCCCCAACCCCTCCCAAGGAGGGGCTTTAGGTAATAACTAATTTGGAGGTAATGTTCTATGATTATTGATTATTGGTTATTGGTTATTTGAAGTTATTTTAATATCCAGTGTTGAATATTGAATATCCAATTTCCAATTCAGATAGCCCTAAAGGGGCAAAAGTATCAGCATAGGGCAACGCCCTATGAAAAACGCAAACTAAAATTTAACCAAGCCCTGAAAGGGCGAAAGATTATTGAAAAAATGAACGGAAATAACAATATCGCAGACACTAAAACCCCCTCCCTTGGGGAGGGTTGGGGTGGGCCAGGTATCATTCGTTTCCCTTCCCGTTCCGAATGGCCTTCTTTGTTGCAGCGCCCTGTTTTTGAAACAGCCTCGCTCAACGAAAAGGTACAAGCCGTGCTCGACGAAGTGAAGGCGAATGGCGACGAGGCCATTCGTAAATATACCGTGCAATTCGATGGCGTTGAAATGAACAACTTCCTGCTTACTGAAAGCGAGATTGATGCCGCAGTGTCAGAACTGAGTGATGAATTGAAAGCAGCCATTGAAAGCGCAGCAGCCAACATCCGCAAATTCCACGAAGCACAGCGCTTTGAAAGCACCATCATTGAAACCACGCCCGGTGTTAAATGCTGGCAGAAAAGCGTGGGCATCGAGAAAGTGGGCTTGTACATTCCCGGTGGCACTGCTCCCCTCTTCTCCACCGTGCTGATGCTGGCCATTCCTGCAAAAATTGCAGGCTGCAAAGAGATTGTGCTTTGCACGCCTCCGCAAAAAGATGGCAAACTTCCTGCTCCGGTACTGTTCGCCGCCAGGCTCTCGGGCATCACCAAAATATTCAAAATCGGGGGAATTCAGGCCATTGGTGCCATGGCTTATGGCACCGAAAGTGTACCCAAAGTATTCAAGATTTTTGGTCCGGGCAACCAGTACGTCACTGCCGCCAAACAACTGGTGAGCATGAGCGAGGTAGCCATCGATATGCCCGCAGGCCCAAGCGAAGTAGCGGTGATGGCCGATGAAACTGCCAACCCGGCCTTTGTGGCTGCCGACCTGCTTTCACAGGCCGAACATGGTGCCGACAGCCAGGTGATTTTGGTCACCACTTCGGAAAAGTTGATCGACACAGTTCAGCTTGAATTGGAAAAACAATTGCAAGTTCTTCCTCGAATGGATTACGCACTGAAAGCGTTGGATAACAGCAAAATATTCTTGGTTGAAACCGAACAGGAAATGATCGATATGATGAACCTGTACGCTGCCGAACACTTGATCATTCAGATGAAAAATTATGCCGAAGTAGCTGAAAAAATCATCAATGCGGGTTCAATTTTCTTGGGATCTTACACGCCCGAAAGTGCCGGCGATTACGCATCGGGGACCAATCACACCCTGCCCACCAACGGATGGGCAGCCAGTTACAGCGGCGTGAACCTCGACAGTTTCATCCGCAAAATCACCTTTCAGGAAATATCCAAAGAAGGCATACAAAACCTGGGGTCCGTAATTGAGCAAATGGCCGAAGCGGAGCATTTGTTTGCGCATAAGCATGCGGCAACATTGAGAATAGAAAAATAAAAAGCAAGATTATGTCCATTG
>JAFGVJ010000073.1 GCA_016938055.1 Prolixibacteraceae bacterium | reverse complement strand
TCTCCAATTTTCATTTTGAGCTTGTGGTGGGCTCAATGAAAATCAGGATAACTTTGTAGTCTACACACTTTTTAGGATGCTACCATCCAAAAAGGAGACTAATTACCCTTAACTAAAAACCTGCTTTAAAGTGTCATCCCGACGTAAGGAGGGATCCCTCCTTACGTCGGGATGACACTCAGACAGTGAATGTGTTAGCTGTTTTTTTTTACTTCGCAAAAGCGGAGTCAAGTGCTAATGAATTAATGACCCCTCAGCCCCTCGGCACGCTCGGGGACCCTTATAAAAAAGTTATCATCAATGTGGTCTCGACAAGCTCGACCAAACTGAAAGCATTCTAACCCACTAATGACTTAATGACTAATGACTTCTCAAATGTTGTTGAATTTTACCCACGATCTCATTGTCTCATCATCTCATCATCTCATCATCTCATCGTCTCATCGTCTCATCGTCTCATCGTCACATCGTCACATCGTCACATCTTCAAATCGTCACATCGTCATATTAGTATCGTCGCTTCTTCTTTGCTCTGCCTGCTTGTCCTTTGCTGTTTTTGGGTTGAACAGCCGCCGGTTTTACATGGTTTTCGTTCACATCTTCCACCAGCCTGAAATCCAGTTGTTTCTTCTCCAGGTTAGCGCTCATTACTTCAATCTTCACATCGGCACCCAGCTGGTAACATTTCTCGTTGTGCATGCCGGTGATGCAATAGTTCTTTTCATCGAAGAAGTAGAAGTCGTCCTTCAGTTCCTTGATGGAAACCATCCCTTCGCATTTGCTCTCGGTGAGTTCCACGTACAATCCCCAGTCGGTAACGCCTGAAATGACGCCATCGAAAACCTGGCCCACCTTGTCCTGCATGAATTCCACCTGTTTGTACTTGATGGATGATCTCTCAGCCTGTACCGCCCGCTGTTCCATGTTGGATGAATGGCGGCATTTTTCCTCAAAGGTTTCGGCATTCACCGAACGACCCCCAGCCAGGTAACGCTCCAGCAGGCGGTGTACCATTAAATCGGGGTAACGCCTGATGGGCGAGGTGAAATGGGTATAATGATCGAATGACAAACCGTAGTGACCAATGTTACGGGTGGAATACACGGCCTTGGCCATGGAACGTACCGCCAGAGTCGAGATCATGTTTTCCTGGTGGGTTCCCTTCACATGTTTCAACAAGTTGTTCATCGATTGCGACAAGCCACGCGGTGAATCAGTGTCGATGCCCAGGCCGAATTTGTGGATGAAATTGTTGAAGGACTCCAGTTTGTCGGGATCGGGGCGATCGTGGATCCGGTAAACAAAAGTCCTGGGTTTCGACCGGTCCTTGGGTTTCCCAATGAATTCGGCCACCTTTTTGTTGGCCAAAAGCATAAACTCCTCAATGAGCTGGTTCGATTCCTTGGCTTCCTTGAAGTAAACACCAATGGGTTTTCCCTGTTCGTCGAGGTCGAATTTTACTTCGGCCCGTTCGAACGAGATGGAGCCGTTTTGATAACGCAGGGTTCTGAGTTTCTGGGCCAGGGTGTGCAGTGTCAGCACTTCATCTTTCATGGCACCATCGCCGGTTTCAATCACCTGCTGGGCTTCTTCGTAAGCAAAGCGATAATCGGAGAAAATCACCGTGCGTCCAAACCATTCCTTTTTGACCTGTGCTGCTTCATCGAGCTCAAATACTGCCGAGAAACAGAGTTTTTCCTCCTGAGGCCGCAGAGAGCAAACCCCGTTCGACAGTTTTTCGGGAAGCATGGGCACTACCCGGTCCACCATGTACACCGAGGTGGCACGGTCCTCGGCCTCGCGATCAATGATTCCGTTGGGTTCAACATAGTGCCCTACATCGGCAATGTGTACACCCACTTCCCAGTTTCCGTTGCTGAGTTTTTGAACCGACAAGGCATCGTCGAAATCCTTGGCATCGTGCGGGTCGATGGTGAAGGTGGGGATGTTCCGGAAATCACGCCGTTTGGCAATTTCTTCAGGGCTTATTTCAACGGGTAGCTTTTCAGCTGCCCTGTTAACTTTTTCGGGAAATTTGTAGGGAAGGTCAAACTCGGCCAGGATGGCGTGCATTTCGGTATCGTTGTTGCCGGGGTCGCCCAATACGTCAATGATTTCGCCAAAGGGATTCTTGGCGTGCTGGGGCCAGTCGGTGATTTTGGCAATGGCTTTCTGCCCGTGTTGGGCACCCATCAGTTTTTCTTTGGGAATAAAAATGTCGAAGTTGTTTTTTCCGGCAGGAACCAGGAAGGCAAAATTCTTCGACAAGGAAATGATACCCACAATGTTGGTTTTGGCTCTTTCGATAATTTCCACCACTTCACCGTCGGGCTGCTTGCGTTTGCGCTGGGCATTGATGTACACCCGTACCTTGTCGCCGTTGAGGGCTTTGTTCAGGTTGGGGCCGGCAATGAACACATCGTCGTCCAGTTCTTCCGAGATCAGGAAGGCATAACCCTTCTGGGTCATTTCGATGATGCCGATTACATAACCGGTTTTTTCCTTGAGCTGGAATTTTCCCCGCTCGGTTTGCAGCAGGTAACCATCGTCGGTGAGTTCCTGCAACACAATGTTGGTGAGCTGAACCGAAACAGGATCGTTGATCTTCAGGTGACTGCATACCTGTTTGTAGTTAAAAACCCTGGCCGGATCGGCATAGCAATAATCGAGCACCAGTTTTTTCAGTTCTTTTTTGTTGATACCGGGACCTTTTTTGAAAGGGTTTTTCTTATTCTTTTTTGCCATAATGTGCGAATGTTAAGTGTTAACGTTGTTGCAAGGGCCATTCAATGCGGTAATACAATACGGTTGAAATCACGTTGTTGAAATGCCCTGTTGTGAAGTAATTGGTGAATAAATCGTGAGGTTTGTTAATGGATAACAATGAATATTGAAAACGGGTTTCCAGGATACATTGTTTGGCCCAGCCCCTGTTGACCAGGTGTTCAAAATCGACTTTGATACCGGCAAACATGCCCAGTTCCCAGTTGGAGGTTTCGTCGAACATTACCAGGGGATCTTCGCCAAAACTGTTGTACCCGCTTTTGCTTATCAGGGTGGCAAACGAAAGGCCGGTAAAAAAGTAAAAGGGTTGATAGTTGTAGCCGATCAGCATTGGTAATTCGATATAGTTCAGGCGATAAATGAATTTCCAGTTGCCATTCCGGTTGGTGGGATTGATGCGGCTACCCTTCTGGATGTATTTCAGTTCCATTCCCCAGAAAAAATCTTCGCTAAGTTCACGCTGTATCCAGGCTCCGCCAATGAGCCCCATTTTGTGATAGCCTTTGGCAAAATCGCCATCTACCTGACTTCCGTTGAACCCGGCCAATACCCCGCCATCAAATTCCTGGCTCCAAAGCGGGAGCGAAATTACAAGGAGCAACAGCCATGTAACAAGGTGCCGTATGGTCTTAAATTTTTGAAAGATTGAAGTCAGGGTATCAGTCATCGGCATCGGTGTAAAAAAGCTCTGGCGCATCATCATCCGGATCTTGCATTTCATGATCGGCTGATTTGATTTCTTCAATTTCCCATTTCAGGTGTTTCATCAGTTCCTGAAAGAAGGAGCGATGGTCATCGGGTACTTTTACATAGAAGTCAGCCATTGTAACAGGATTGGTACAGCCCTAAAATTACAACAATTTTTTGAGTTCCGCTTTTAAACGGTCGATCCCTGTCCCGGCTTTTTCACGGATGATGGTGATGTGCTTGCCCACCGCTGCAGGCTCGGGGTCCAGGAGGAAAACCGGAACGCCGCGGCGCACATAGTTGAGCAGACCAGCCGCGGGATAGACGTTGAGCGAGGTTCCCACTACCACGAAAATGTCGGCAGTTTGGGTAATGTGCAAGGCCTCATCAATGGCTGGTACCGCTTCGCCAAACCAAACGATGTGGGGCCTGAGCTGGTGGCCCTTTTGGCAGGTTTGCCCCATTTTAAGCTCCCAGCCTTCAATGGGGTAAATCAGCTTTTCATCCACTGAACTTCGTGCTTTTTTCAACTCTCCGTGTAAATGGAGCACCCTGGTACTGCCGGCACGTTCGTGCAGGTCGTCCACGTTCTGGGTGATGATGTGCACCTCGAAATC
>JAFGVJ010000395.1 GCA_016938055.1 Prolixibacteraceae bacterium | reverse complement strand
TTCAAAGATGGTCTTTCACAATGGCTACCTTTACGGTTTACAAAAACTGAAAAATGCAGAAGGGGTTCCACTGCGCCTGCAACGCTTCAAACTGGAATAACATCGCTTGAAGAATAATAAACATGTTCCAATATGAGCTACACCAAATTTATACTTAGAATTCATTTATCGGACCACTTCTTCATTTTGTATATTATTTTCATTTATTTTCGATACATTTGCGTTTTAACAAAAATGCATGAAAAATGCTACCACATAAGCGGCGTGAGAAAATATTTGAAATGATCAAAGAAGATGGTCATGCAAAAGTTCTACAACTTAGCAAAATCTTCAAAGTAACAGAAGTGACCATACGACAAGATCTTGAAAAACTTGAGAAAGAAGGATTTATTGAACGCGAACACGGAGGAGCTTTTCTTAAAAATGTGGGATTCCTTGTTAAGAATATTTCTCTTCAAAACCAGGAGAATCTAAGCGAAAAAGCCTCAATAGCCGAAAAAGCGATTGAATTTATTAACGACGGAGACACAATAATACTCGATTCAGGTTCTACAACCACCGAGATTGCAAAGCAAATAATTGGCTTTAAAAACCTTACTGTCATTACCAATGCAATCAATATTGCACTAGTATTAGGAGCAGATCCTGAAATTAATCTGGTCGTAACAGGTGGTGAATTTAAAGCACCTACATTATCGCTCACAGGACAAAAAGCTGCTGACTTTTTTGATAACCTGCATGTCGATAAACTTTTTTTGGCAACTGCAGGTATTACTTTAAAAGCAGGACTTACTTATCCAAGCATTAGTGATATTTGTGTTAAACGTGCCATGATTGAATCTGCCAATGAAGTTTATTTGGTTGCCGACTCCACAAAAATCGGAAAAAGCTCGTTCGCGAGCCTGGGTGCGCTTTCCCTAATTGATTATCTCATTACCGATTCGAAAATAAACGAAGATGATATTGCCATGTTAAAACGACATGACATCAAATTGGTTGTGGCCTGAACTTAACTCCTGACCAACTGCTCTTTCTTTAAATCTCCACACAACCACACCAAAATAAACACTTAACAATCAATAACATAGTCACAACCACGCAAATACTTTGATTTTTTTATCATTATCTGCATCCATTATTCGGTATTTTCGAAGTTTTTCGTTTATTTTACTTTCCATAAATAAAAGAAAGTCCATTTCTTTAATTCGAGCCTTTAATGAGCAGTATAAGAAAGTATATTCTAACAATTGATCAAAGCACTTCGGCAACCAAGTCAATTCTTTTCAACTTCCGGGGCAAGCTGGTCGACCGGGTCACAATACCTCACCAGCAGTTTTATCCCTCACACGGGTTTGTCGAACATGATCCCCTGGAAATTTTTAACAACACGCTCAGGGGGATAGAACAGCTTATTTCAAAAACCCAAATTATTCCTGAAGAATTGGCCGGAATTGCCATCACCAATCAACGTGAAACAGCTATGATATGGGACAAAACATCGGGTAAGCCGGTGTCCAATGCAGCCGTTTGGCAATGTTTGCGAGGGGGTGATTTTTGTAAAAAACTGAAATCGGAAGGTTATTCAGCACAAATCGCCAAAAAAACAGGATTGATCATCGACCCGTACTTCTCAGCCAGCAAACTTAAATGGATAATGGATAACACACCTGACCTAAAGGCTAAAGCTTTAAAAGGTGAATTATTGCTCGGTACGATGGACAGCTGGCTTTTATGGAAGCTTACAAATGGAAGGGTGCATGCCACCGATTATAGCAATGCCTGCCGGACCATGCTTTTCAATATCCACAAACTGGAATGGGACAAAGAATTGATTGACTTGTTTGGATTACATGAATCAATGCTCCCCAAAGTGAAGTTCAGCGACGAGGTTTTTGGGTATACCGATCCCTCCACTGCCATTGGATTAGAACTTCCGGTTGCCGGGCTCACAGGCGATTCACACGGGGCGCTTTTTGGGCAAAATTGTTTTGAACTCGGCTCGGGCAAGGTAACATATGGCACAGGTTCATCAATCATGATGAATATTGGTAAAAAGCCGCTTGCCCCTCCCGAAGGATTGGTTACTTCGATTGGTTTCGCCTGCAACCAACAAATCGACTATGTTTTCGAAGGAAATATACATTGTACAGGCGATACTTTAAACTGGCTCAGGAACGACATTGGGATCATTTCAGATAATGCCGAAATAGAGCCACTTGCTTCATCTGTTGAAAACAATAACGGCGTTTACCTCGTACCCGCTTTTGTTGGGTTGGGAGCCCCTTATTGGGACAATCAGGCAAGGGCATCGATCTCGGGGATGCCCCGCAACACAAAAAAAGCACATATTGTCAGGGCTGCCCTCGAAAGCATTGCTTATCAGGTTAAAGACGTTGTTGGTCCAATGAGTGAAACAGGTGGAACCGGCTTAAAACAACTGAATGTTGATGGAGGCCCAACGCGCAATAATTTTTTAATGCAGTTTCAGGCTGATATGATCCGGTGCGAAATTGTCCGTTCAAACATTGAAGAAGTCTCAGCACTTGGTGCTACCTTTCTGGCAGGGCTTGCTTTCAATGTTTGGAAAGATAAAGCAGAAATTAAATCATTAAAGAATACAGAACAAACCTTTACCCCTCAAAAAGTACAATCAGAAGTTGATGAATTGTACAAGGGATGGAAAAAGGCAGTGGAACGGACAAGAATGAAATAGTGCTTCGTGCTTTTGAGTTATTGCAACAAAAAGCAAAGGCCACTAAAACACTAAATATCAATCCAAAACAAAAACAAATCCAAAGAATATTTAAAATGAATCAAACAAAACAATCATTTGGCGTAATCATCGCCACACGAAATATTTTCAATTTCGAGCTTGCTGTAAAAGCCCGCAAGGAAGTGTTGCAAAAACTAAACGACATGGGCTTCGGATCTGTCATACTACCCGAAGACCAAACGCCTACCGGCAACATCGAAGGCTATGCCGATGCGGTTAAATGTGCAGCCCTGTTCAAATAGAACGCAGATATCATTGATGGGATTGTAGTAGTATTGCCGAACTTCGGAGATGAACTGGGCGTTGTAAATTCAATTAAACTTTCAGGATTGAATGTGCCTGTTTTGGTACAGGCCATCGACGATGACAACGACAAGGTAGATGTTAAAAGCCGCCGCGATGCTTTTTGCGGAAAGCTTTCGGTTTGCAATAACTTTTACCAGTACGGGATCAGGTTTACCGATACAACTTACCACACCAGCAAGTTAAACAGCAAGGAGTTCACGAAAGATCTTTTCAAATTTGCAGCTGTTTGCCGTGTGGTGAAAGGGTTAAAAAACCTTCGCGTGGGAGCTATAGGTACACGCCCAATCGGGTTCCAGACCATGCGCTTCAGCGAAAAACTCTTACAGCAGTCGGGCATTACGGTTGTTCCGGTTGATATGTCGGAAATTATTGCCGCTGCAAATGCTATTAAAATTGACGACCCCGCGGTTGTTAAAAAAGCCGGCGAGATTGAAGCTTACGGAACATGCAAAGTAGGGGCAAAAAGCAAAGTGGCCCATCAGGCACGTTTTGGCCTGGCCATCGAAAACTGGATCGAAGAAAACGATATCGATATTTCAGCACTTCAGTGCTGGGAGTCAATCGAGAAAAACTACGGATGCGCAGCCTGTGTAACCATGAGTATGATGGGTGAAAAGCTGAAACCATCGGCCTGTGAAGTTGACATAGCCGGCACGATTTCGATGTACGCCTTAGCCCTTGCCGCTCAAACACCATCGGCAATACTCGACTGGAACAACAACTTTGGTGACGACCGCGATAAAGTAGTACTCACCCACTGCAGCAATTATCCAAAATCGTTCTTCCAAAACGATATCGAAATCGGGAGCCTTGATGTACTGGGGACCGTACTGGGCAGCGAAGACACCTTTGGTGCAGTAAAAGGCAAGGTTGCGGCAGGCGAAATGACCTACTTCCGTATATCAACCGATGACCGTCGTGGTGTGATCAAATCCTATCTTGGTGAAGGTATTATAACCGACGATCCTTATGGAATGGACGGAGGTATTGCTGTTTGCAAAATTCCAAACCTCCAGGGGCTCATGAAATACATGTGCAAAAATGGTTTCGAGCACCATGTTGCCATGGTACGCAGCCATGTTAGCGAAGTTCTTGAAGAAGCCATTGGAAACTACCTGGGTTGGGAAGTCTATAAACACAACAATGAATAAGGGATAGTTAGTGATTGGAAACAACTATTTCCAGCCACTTCCGCATATTTTTCAAATTTTTTAGCATGAATAATTTAACCATAAAGGAATTAGAACAGAAATCGGTCAAATATCGTATGGCCCTGCTCAAATACATCAAAATGGCTAACGCCGGGCATACTGGAGGCAGCCTTTCGTGTACCGACATCCTGAACGTACTTTACAACGATGTAATGAATGTCTCGCCTGAGAATTTTAATGACCCCAACCGCGACCGTTACATCCAAAGTAAAGGACACTCGGTTGAAGCACTTTATGTTGTCCTGGCCGACCAGGGATTTTTTCCCGAAACAGAACTGGAAACTATGTGCCGGTACAAATCGCCTTACGTGGGCCATCCCACCCGTAAAGTCAATGGCATTGAATTCAATACAGGTGCTCTCGGACATGGATTGTCAATAAGTGCAGGAATTGCTTTGGCTGCTAAAAAGGATAAGGCACCATATAGGGTATTTACACTTTTAGGCGATGGCGAACTGGCCGAAGGTTCGAACTGGGAGGCTGCCATGCTGGCGGCGCATTATAAACTGGATAACCTGGTAGCCATTCTCGACCATAATACCTTGCAGATTACAGGCAGGAATGCCGAGGTTTGTAACCCTGAACCAATTAATGAAAAGTGGAAAGCATTCGGATGGAACGTAGTTCATGTAGACGGGCACAATATTGCTGAGTTAAGCAAAGTATTGGACGAAGCACCAACTGTGCCCGGGAAACCAACTTTTGTAATTGCCCGTACCACAAAAGGCAAAGGCGTAAGTTTCATGGAAGATGTAAAGAAATGGCATCACGGGGTTCCTACCAATGAGCAATACGAAATTGCCATAAATGAATTAGGTGCAGAACAAATACGATTAAAAAATTAAAATGGGAAGAAATGCCACAAAGTCCCGAAAACACTAAGTTTCACAAAGCTGATAAATTAAAAAATGCACAAATAAAAATGACATCAACAATACTAAAAATGGGAAAAGCAAACCTCGAGATTTTCTCCGAAACATTAATTGAGCTGGGTAAAAACGACAAGGATATTCTTGTTGTAACCAGCGATTCAAGAGGCTCAGGAAAATTGGTGCCTTTTGGGGAACAGCTTCCCGGACAAATTGTAGAAGTGGGCATTGCTGAACAGAACCTGGTGGGCGTGGCAGCAGGTTTGGCTTCTACCGGAAAAAAAGTATTTGCTGTTTCTCCGTCGTGTTTCTTAACTGCCCGATCGCTTGAACAAGTCAAAAACGACGTGGCTTATTCAAACATGCCGGTTACCCTGATTGGAATTAGTGCCGGGGTTAGTTATGGCGCCCTTGGAACAACACATCATTCATTGCACGATGTCGCAGTATTTCGTGCAATTAACAATATCGACATAGTTATTCCAGCCGATAACTTTGAAACACGACACGCTATTGTAGCAGCATCTCAATCAAAAAAACCCATCTTCATTAAATTCGGAAAGAAGAACATGCCCAACCTTCCTCGTTTGGAGCAAAGTTTTGAAATTGGAAAAGCTTCTGTTATCCGCGAAGGGAATGACGTAGCCTTTATCGCCTGTGGCGAAACTGTTGCGCCTGCATACGAAGCAGCCCAAATTCTCGAAGAAAAAGGAATCAGCGCTGAAGTGATTAGCATGCACACCATTAAGCCACTTGACAAAGAAGCTATTTTAAAATCAGCAATGAAATGCAAGGCTGTTGTAACCGTTGAAGAACACAGTATTTATGGTGGCTTAGGTGAAGCCTGTTCGTCGTTATTCATGGAAGAAAGAATTTACAAACCGTTTAAAATTGTCGGTATTCCCGATGAAGAAACTGTTTCGGGATTACAAACCGAGATTTTCGATCATTATGGAATATCGGGAAAAGGACTGTCCGAAACAGCCTTGAACCTTTTGTGACCCTTAGTGGCTTTATGGCTATTTTTTTATTAAATGCCACTAAGGCACAAAACCACAAAGTAGCACAAAGTAAAAATTATTGAATTAAAACTTTGAAAATGAAACGAACGTATCTGCTAAAACTTTTACTCATCCCGATTATCATCGCAGGAACTTTTGGATGTTCGAACAAAAGTAAAAATGCCCCCTCTGATCAAATGGCCGTGATTGTTTCTACATTGAATAACCCCTGGTTTGTGGTTTTGGCCGAATCGGCTGCTGAAAAAGCGCGCGAATTGGGATACAAAACTACCATTTTCGATTCGCAGAACAATTCAGCAAAAGAGGCCGAGCATTTCGACAACGTTATTGCCATGGGATACAGTGCAGTGCTGCTAAACCCTACCGATGCCGATGGATCGGTGCTGAATGTTAAAAGGGCCAAAGCAGCCGGAATTCCTACGTTTTGTATGGACCGTGAAATTAATGCAAAGGATGCAGCCGTAACTCAGCTGCTTTCCGACAATTTCACAGGATGTGTAAAACTGGGCGAGTATTTTGTCAGGCAATTGAACAAGAAAGGGAACTATGTTGAATTGCTTGGGCTCGTTGGTGACAACAATACATGGAACCGGTCAAACGGTTTTCACAGTGTGGTTGATGAATTTCCGGAGTTAAAAATGGTTGCACAGCAGAGTGCCGATTTCGATCGTAACAAAGCAATGGATGTAATGGAAACCATCATGCAGGCTAACCCCGCTATCGATGCTGTTTTTTGTGGTAACGATGCCATGGCCATGGGTGCATACCAGGCCGTTCTTGCCGCAGGGAAAGCCGATAAGGTTAAAGTTTTTGGATTTGATGGATCGGATGATGCAATCAACGGTATTGCCGATGGAAAAATAGCGGCTACTGTGATGCAGTTTCCGGTGTTGATGGCTCAGACTTCGGCTGAAATGGCCCATCAATACATCACCGGGGAGAGAGATTTTAGCAGCAAAACCCCGGTAGAGGTTATTCTGATAACCCCTGAAAATGTAAATGAATTTACACCTGAAAACTAAGCTGCAATGAAGAAAAATGTAAAATATGGTATTGTTATAGTTGCCGCAGTGTTTATTGTCCTTTTTTCACTTGATATTCAAAAACTCGACAAACACAATGCTATGGATATTCCGGGTAATTTTAATGCCGCGGCTTATGCCCGTGATGTTTGGAACAATAAAATGCCTACAGTTGTTGGTAGTGCCCCCGATCTCATTTCGCTAATGCAATTATTAGGCTCAAACCCTGAAGAAGCTTTTGAAAATTTTGGGATAAAGCTTGGGATATCGAACACTTATTATTTCATAGCGAAGGGCGAAGGAACCGTGAAACAGCTAAACGAAGAAAACCTTGTGCTTGATGTTGAAAATGGAATGCAGATACAATTGGCCGTTGATTTTATTTTCGGCAATGCAGTCCGCGATGGATCGGGTACAGTTGATATTGATGATTTTGTCAACATGACTGATTTCAACATGGTATCGATCGAGCTTAACAATATTGTTAAAAAGGAAATAGTGCCGCAATTAAATGAGTTGGCTCAACCGGGAATAAAGATAGGTTTTGCAGGCACTTTTGCGATAAATGAAAATGACGTAAATATTCGCAACATTCGTATTGTTCCGGTCTCAGTAAAAATTATTAATGGTGAATAACGATCATACCAAACCAATACTTGAAATCCGCAATGTTTCAAAAGAATTTTCAGGTGTTTACGCCCTGCGAAATGTCGACATGCAGATACTTCCCGGGATGGTTACAGCCGTAATAGGTGAAAATGGTGCCGGTAAATCAACACTCATGAAAATTATTTCAGGCGTTTATCAACGATCTGAAGGGAATGTGATGCTAAACGGCAAAAATGTTGCGTTTAAGGATCCCAAAGAAGCTGCAGAAAATGGGGTGGTGATCATTCACCAGGAGCTGAATTTGATCCCCCACCTCAGCATCACAGAAAACCTTTTTTTGGGAAATGAGATCACCAATAAATTTGGACTGCTCGATTATGGGCGGATGCATAAAAAAGCCAAAGAACTGCTTTCACTGCTCCAGCTTGATGTCGATCCGAAAATGGCAGTTAGTCAGCTTCGTGTCGGGCAACAGCAACTGGTAGAAATTGCCAGGGCTTTACTGCATAATTCAAAAGTATTGATCATGGATGAGCCCACATCGGCCATCAGCGACCAGGAAGTAGAATTGCTTTTCAAAATCATTAACAACCTAAAAAACAGCGGAGTTGCCATTGTTTATATATCGCATAAGCTGAATGAATTATTTCAAATTGCCACACGGTATGAAGTATTAAGGGACGGGCAGAAAGTTGGTGAGGGCTTTATGAAAGATACCAATCACGATCAATTGGTCAAGATGATGGTTGGAAGGGACCTGGCTTCTTTCTTCAAAAAGGATGAACACAAGCAAGGTGCAGAATTATTGAGGGTTGAGGATTTGTGTTTACGCAATCCCGAAAACAAACTGGATGATTTGGTTCATAATGTTAGTTTCTCCTTACACCGGGGAGAAGTTCTGGGTATTTGCGGTTTAATGGGAGCCGGACGTACCGAGCTTCTTGAAGCTATTTTTGGTTTACACCCCAAACATGTTTCAGGCAAAATATTTATAGATAATGAACCGCATACTATTTGCAGCGTCAGCGATGCCATTAAAGCCGGTATCGCGCTTGTTCCCGAAGACAGAAAGTTGCAAGGGCTTATATTGAATATGGATGTTGCCCAAAACACTAGTTTAGCCTGCCTCGATAACATAATAAGCTATAGTTTTATCAGTACCAGGAAAGAAAATGAGCTCAGCCTCAGCTATATTAAAAGTTTAAATACAAAAGTGCCTTCGCCTAAAATTGAAGTCAGTAAATTAAGCGGGGGAAACCAGCAAAAGGTTGTTATTGCCAAGTGGCTGGCTACAAATCCGAAAATATTATTGCTAGATGAACCAACCTGGGGCATAGACATAGGTGCCAAAACCGAAATTTATAAACTCATCAATGATTTGGCCAAACAAGGGATGGGTATTGTGATGGTTTCTTCCGAATTGCCCGAAATACTGGCTATTTCGGATAATATCCTTGTTTTGTCAGAATCGAAGCTTACCGGCGTATTTTCCCGGTCGGAAGCTACTGAAGAAAAAATAATGCATGCGGCTTTAACCGAAAAAGAATAACCTGATAATTATGACCAATACCAAAAACATTACAAACAAGCTGGCAAAATTTCAATCCATTATTGCCCTGCTCATCATGTGCATCGTGTTGAGCTTTTTATCCGACAAATTTATGACAGGTGATAATGCCTGGAATGTGATGCGGCAAATATCAGTCAATGTTATTATTTCGGTGGGAATGACGCTGGTTATCCTTACAGGAGGCATCGACCTTTCGGTTGGATCGGTACTTGCCCTTGCCGGAGCTGTTACTGCCGGCATGCTTAAATTTGGTGCTGAATTTTCCGACGCAAACCTTTACATTGGATTTACCTTGTTTGGTGCAATGTTAGGCGGAATAGCAGTAGGTGCATTTTTAGGATGGTTTAACGGGATTACCATAACCCGCTTTAAAGTACCGCCTTTTGTGGCAACCCTTGCCATGCTCACCATTGCCAGAGGTTTAACCATGCTTTGGACAGGTGGTTTTCCTATAACCGGACTGGGGGACAATATGGCATTTATAGGCACCGGATGGTTTCTAGGCATTCCCATGCCCGTGTGGATTTCTGCATTTGTGGTTTTAGCTGCCGTGGTTTTAACCAAAAAAACAAAATTGGGGAGGCACATCTATGCCATTGGAGGTAACGAAACGGCATCACGTCTTTCGGGCTTAAAAATAAGTAAGGTAAAAATTATTGTGTATTCCCTTGCAGGCGCATTGTCGGCAATTGGCGGGATCATTATTACATCCCGGCTCGATTCGGCCCAACCCAATGCAGGAATGGGTTTCGAACTCGATTCAATTGCTGCTGTGGTGATTGGGGGCACATCGCTTTCGGGTGGAAAGGGAACAATATTGGGTACAGTGCAGGGCGCATTAATAATTGGGATCCTGAATAACGGGCTGGTATTGCTCAATGTTTCGCCTTTCTGGCAGCAGGTTGTTAAAGGCTTCATTATTCTGCTCGCTGTTGTTGTTGAAAAATTGAATTCGAAAAAAGAATAAAATAATACATACATGAAGATCGTAAACTACATCTCAAAAAATAGAAAGCAAACCTCTCACATGAGGATTGTGATACTATTGGCAAACATGGCTGTTTTTAGTGTTTTGGGGAATGCTGCTTTTGCTGTTGAAAAATCATATAAGAATGAAAAGGTATATAAAGCGGCTGTTGAAAAAGGGAAGATGGCTGTTGAATTCTATACAAAACGATCGGGAAAGGTGACTGAATCTGATTATTATGCCGACATTTGTGCCTTTTACGGATCATGTATTTTTGGTGATGCCATTGGAGATTCTTCAATATACCAGGGCATTAACAAGCGGTATAATCGGGCTACACCAATACAAACCACAGATATTGATCAAAATTCATGTGGAATTCTTCCCTTGCACCTTTATCTTCACAGCAAGAATGCACAGCAACTGAAACTCGGGACGGATGCCGCTGATGCCAATATTATTAATGGTGGACATTTCAGAAACGCCATTGATGATATGTACATGACCGGTTCGCTTTTGGTTCAAGCCTATCGTGCTATCGGTGATGAGAAATACCTCGATTTTTGTGCTGATTATTCAGTGAGGTACATTAAAGCACTGCAACAAAACAATGGCTTGTACAAGCACGGTGCCAATGGTTCCCAACAGCCCTGGGGGCGCGGTAATGGATGGGCGGCTGCCGGCAATGCCGAACTTCTTCAAATCCTTCCTGAAAATCATCAAAGGTATGAGGAAGTGGTGTCAGGGTTCCAAAAACACATGAAAGGCCTTATTGCTGTTCAGCTTGAAAATGGCATGTGGCAACAGCTTCTCGGCTCAAATGACTCAAGAAACTGGGAAGAAACTTCAGGTACCTCCATGTTTGTTTTTGCACTCTTCACAGGAATGGAACTTGGAATCCTTGACGAAGAGACCTTCCTTGAACCGGCTAAAAGGGGGTGGATGGCTGTTGCCAACTATCTTTCCGAAGATGGTAAATTGAAGAATAGTGCAAGTGGTTTTTGGCCCGATGCCGGAACCCCTGAAAATTACCTTAATGCCAAAGTAGGCGGGGAAGGTGATTCTCATGGTACCGCCGGATTTATTTGGGCCGCAACTTCTGTAGTCAGGTATTATACTGAAGATGCAAGTCAATTAGTTAACACAATGGAAAAAACAAGGCTGTCATCACCAACAAAAAACACGTCTACAAAATACATTAAGCCCCGCATAATCAACACCACCGACCTGGGTGCCGACCCCGACGATGAGCAGTCGATGGTGCGTCAATTGGTATGTGCCAACGAGTTTGACATTGAAGGCTTAATTGTTTCTACCGGTTGCTGGAAAAAATCGCAAAGCAACACCGATATGCTCGACAAAATAGTTGATGCTTATGGAGAAGTATATTCCAACCTGATAGTGCATGCTGAGGGATATCCCACGCCTGAGTATCTGAGAGCCATCTCCGTAATGGGACAAACAGGATATGGGATGAGTGATGTGGGCACGGGAAAAGACAGTCCCGGTTCCGAATTGATTATTGCATCAGTTGATAAAGACGACCCGCGACCGTTATGGGTAATGGGCTGGGGAGGAATGAACAACATTGCTCAGGCCATTTGGAAAGTGCGCGAGACCCGCTCTCCCGAAGAGTTAAAGAAATTTCTGGGCAAGCTTAGACTTTTCGATATATTGGGGCAAGACGATGCCGGTGCATGGATCGCCAAAAACTTCCCAGAAGTATTCTACATTCGTGCAACGGGCGTTTACGGTTGGCAATCTCCCAAAAATGGTGCTTATTATACCGAGCACATCCAAAACCATGGCCCCTTGGGCGCGGTATATCCCGATACAAAATGGGCTCCTGAGGGTGATACGCCTGCTTTCATGCATGTTTACCCCAATGGTTTAAACGATCCGGAGCAAATTGATCAGGGCGGCTGGGGTGGTCGCTTCAGCTTTGAAAAGCAGGCCGGTATCCGGAGCATGTCGGAAGTACATAAAATTCAGGAAGATGGAGAAACTCGCTTTGATCCTTATTTCATGTATGGAAATACACCGGAAGAATCCGATGCAATAAAGCGTTGGAGTGATGGATACAATAACGACTTTGCAGCACGCATGGACTGGAGCATTACAAGTAACTACGAAGATGCCAACCATCACCCGATTGCGGTGTTGAATGGTGAGGTGTCACGACAGATCCTGACAATGACAACTCGTAAAGATACTGAAATTGAACTCAGTGCAGCAGGCTCCTGCGATCCCGACGGTGATTCGCTTCATTACTTATGGAGTTTCTATGCTGAACCCGGCACTTACCAGGAGCTTGTCACCATTAGCAATAACTCATCGCAAACAGCTACCATAAAAATCCCGGAAGATGCCGTAGGAAAAAGCATACACATTGTACTGACAATACACGATGACGGATCTCCAAATCTGTATTCCTACCGACGGATGATAATCAATGTGCAACCGTAAAATAAAACACAAACCCGCTAAAAAAGGGGCTTGAGTAAGTGCAAATCAAAGCCCTTAAATTGAGTAAATATTCTAAATACGAGTGTCATCATAACTTATTACTATCAATGTTACAAGTTATGATGACACTCCTTTTTTTACCTTATCCGCTGCATTATTACCGCTGTACGATAATTGGTGTAGTGAAGGTAGCGGTCGACCGA
>JAFGVJ010000072.1 GCA_016938055.1 Prolixibacteraceae bacterium | reverse complement strand
TAAGGCCGGATGTAACTCGCATGTGAATATTCATCCGTGTTTGTAATGGTCATGAACATGCTCGTTTCATGTCAGTTGTTCTTTAATCCTTGTGATATCCATGCTTCAAACTGTGCGATGTCGCAATCAGTAAGGGAAGCAGCACCTTGCGGCATGGGCGAAAAGCCCGTTTCGTGTTTGAGCGCTCCCAGCAAACGGTTCGAGTTGGCGGCTTGTTTCAAGCCTTCGTAAGTATTCAGCACCATTCCCCCCGATGGATTATTGCTGTTATGGCACGAAACACAGTTGGCTTGTAAAAGGGGCGCCAGTTGTGTGGCATAGGAAACTTCGGTGGTGTCGCAGGCTGCCACTTCGGGTTCAAACTGGTCCTCCACATTGTGATAGGTACAACGGGGGGTCAGGGACACGGTCAATACTACGAGGATGATGGGAAAAAATTTGCTTCTGTTCATGGTTGTTCAAGCGTACATTGGGTGAGTATTACGTCATCGATGTAACCCTTGCAAAGTCCTTTGACTGTAAGGGTATCACCGCTTGTGAGGGACGCCAGTTTTTCCTGCTGTGATTGTACAAAAGAACAATTCACCCCAAAAAAGCTTTCGGCATCGGATAGTACAACGTTCAGGTTGTTGGCTGAAAGCTGAACAGTTTGTACTGTTCCCATTACCTTGATTACTTTGCCGGTATAATTTTCAGCAGCTTCACGCTCATCCAGTTCATAAGCCCGGAGTAATTCATGGGCATCAATATGAATTTCAGCTTTCATTTTAGTGATATCCTTGGGCGCTTTCCGGTAGAGATAAATCCCGGCAACTCCACCCAATACCATTAAAATAAAGCTGCCACCAAGTATTTTTTGGAATCGGGTCATCTCTTATTGTTTTTGGATACGATGTACAATTTCACCTTCGCCTGTAAGGGCTTTCAGAAAATAAATACCGGGCGTGAACCCGTTGAGGTCGAAATGGTGGGTTGAACTGTTGAGGTGCTCGTATGACCGCACGCGAAGACCTGCTGCATTGTATACCACCAGTTCCTGCATTTCGGAAGGTGCTTTTATATTGACCCGGTTTACAGCCGGATTGGGAAAGACCAACAGCCGGTTGACACTATGTTCAATCACGGCCGTACTTGAACTGACCGGTACCACCAGGGTACTCAGGGCAATCTCATCGCCGTTGGTAGTGCCATCGCCGTTGGCAAGGTTGAATGCGGCATAAAAGGTGATGTCGCCTTCGGCAGTGTCGGGTGCTTTCCAGTTCAGTTCCCAGCTGTTCTCGCCATTGGTGGTGGCGTTGCCTGCAAAGGTATGGGTGACAGCCCGGTTACTGTTGCTTAGTTTGGTTCTTGACTGGTCGATCAGTGAAAAGGTACCGGTTTTGGACGTCCCGTTTTCAGCCGTTATTTCAAAACCAATTTTTTTTGCTGATCCATGGCTGGCATTGATGGTTAACGTATAGGTTTCACCCGGGATCCATCCACTTTCAGGAATTGAACTGGATATCCAGCTTACTTCTGAAGTGGAGCCTCCGGTATGGCATTGGGTGCAATTTGCACCATCGAGCGGTGAACCGGTTTTGGCACCGGGCGAACCGCTGTTGTTCATAGTGCCTGAAATAAACAGGAAGGCCAGGATGACAGCCAAAAGCAGAAAATGGAGATTTTTTTTCATACGTAAGGGTTTGTGGTTTGACTATTTTATACATTAAAACCTTGTCAGCTCGGGTAAGGTTCACGGATTCATGTGAATATGATGTTATTTTTTCAACTGATACTGACCTCTTTGTGTGTGTTGAAGAAAAGGAGCAGCAAAGTCATCGAAAGAACTACCTAATTTTCTACTTTTAAACAATGATTGAGAAACAGCACATACCCGTTTACAGTTTGCATAATTTTAGTGCACCTGAACGCAAGAGTCAGCAGTTTCAGGCCGAAGTTTTTGATGCGAATCGTCATTTCCAGGTGAAATATCCCCACCGGCACGATTTTTTCGAGGTGCTTTACCTGTCCCGGGGTTCTGGCTTTCATGTGATCGACGATAACAAATATAGCATTGAACCACCCTGTGTTTTTTTCCTTTCGCCGGGCCAGGCTCATATGCTGGAGCTTTCACACGATGTAGCCGGGTATATTTACCTGTTTACCTCCGAATTTTATCTGCTCAACCGCAGCAACAGGAACCGGCTTATTGAATTTCCTTTCTTTTTTACCGTTCAGCAGAACAACCCGCCCTTGTTGCTCGGTAAGCACGATGATGAAGTGTTTTTGAAATCACTTTTTAACAAGGCAGTGGAAGAAACCAACCGGCATGCCAGTCATGAATTGTTGCGCTCCTTGCTGGATGTCATCCTGAACTATTGTGCGTTGTTGTATCCTGGCGATCAGGGCCTGCTCACCGGAAAATGTCATTTATTGGTCAAAAAGTTTTATCAGTTGGTAGAGGAAAATTTCATGAAGAACCTGGCAGTGAATGAATATGCTTCACAATTGGCAGTTACACCCAATCACCTGACCCAAACCATCAAACAACTCACCGGTAAAACTTCGGTTGAATTCATTAAAGCCAAGCAGGTGTTGGAAATCAAACGTTTGCTGGTGCATACCAATCTGGGGATCACAGAGATTGCTACTTTGCTGAATTTCCCGGATCAAAGCTATTTTACCAAATTTTTTAAAAAGGAAACCGGAAAAACCCCTTTGGTCTATCGCAAGGAAACCATGAAATGAACAAAATGTAAGACTTTGGGTTTTGGTTTAAATGTTTGTATAGTAGTTGATATTTTAATGATTTATGGATAATTAAAAACAGAAATCCATGAAAATTACCTAAAATAAACGTTTTAAGGCAGATCAATCAAGGCAATATTTTGTTGCTTTGTAAGATGAAATTTTGTAATTAATAACATCTAGAAACAATCGAATATGGCAAATTATTTCAATTCAATTCCGCTGCGAGTACAATTAGAGCAGTTGGGCAAGTGTGATTTCATGGATCAGAGTGAATTTTCCAATGGCGTTGATTACCTCAAAGGGAAAAAAATTGTGGTACTGGGCTGTGGCGCTCAGGGTTTGGCCCAGGGACTTAACCTGCGCGACAGTGGATTAGACGTTTCGTATGCTTTGCGGAAAGTCGAAATCGATGAAAAGCATATTTCCTATGTGAATGCTACCGATAATGGTTTCAAAGTGGGAACTTTCGAGGAAATCATTCCAACAGCCGACCTTGTGTTGAACCTGACCCCCGATAAATATCACACACCTGTTGTGAACGCTGCCATGCCTTTGATGAAAAAAGGTGCTTGCCTGTCGTATTCACACGGTTTCAACATTGTGGAAGAAGGCATCCAAATCCGTCCCGACCTCACCGTCATTATGGTGGCGCCAAAATCACCTGCATCGGAAGTTCGTGCTGAATTCCTGCGTGGTTTTGGGGTTCCAACATTGATTGCTGTTCACCGCGAAAACGATCCCAATGGCGATGGTTTGGAAATAGCTAAAGCCTATTGCGCCGGAACCGGTGGTCACAAAGCTGGCGTACTGCATTCTTCATTTGTTGCCGAAGTAAAATCCGATTTGATGGGTGAACAAACTATCCTTTGCGGAGTGCTTCAAACTGCTTCAATTCTTCTTTTCAATAAAATGGTCGAAAAAGGCATCGACAAAGGTTATGCTTCAAAATTCATCCAGTACGGCTGGGAGGTAACTACCGAAGCGTTGAAACTGGGTGGTATCACTCACATGATGGACCGTTTGAGCAACCCGGCAAAAATTGAAGCCTATAAACTGGCCGAAGAGCTGAAAAGCATTATGCGCCCATTGTACGAAAAACACATGGACGACATCATGAGTGGCACCTTCTCGTCGACCATGATGAAAGACTGGGCAAACGGTGACAAGCAATTGTTGACCTGGCGTGCTGCTACCGGTGAAACCGATTTCGAAAAGACCCCTGCAGGCGACGTTGAAATCAAAGAACAAGAGTATTTCGACAATGGTACTTTAATGGTGGCTTTTGTGAAAGCTGGTGTAGAGCTGGCTTTTGAGGTAATGACCGAAACCGGTATCAAAGCCGAAAGTGCTTATTACGAATCGTTGCACGAAACACCACTGATTGCCAACACCATTGCCCGCAAGAAATTGTTCGAGATGAACCGGGTAATTTCTGATACTGCTGAATATGGCTGCTATTTGTTCGATCATGCTGCTCGTCCTTTGCTGGCCGATTTCATGACGAAGATTGAAACCAACGTGATTGGTAAAAACTTCAACGAAGGAAAAGATGCTCACGTTGACAATTATGAATTGATTGAAGTCAACGAAGAAATCCGTTTTCACGATGTGGAAATTGTAGGCGCCGAATTGCGCAGTGCCATGGAAGCCATGAAAGCAATTGTGGAATAAGCAAAAAGAATCATCATTCTATACAAAAAGCCCTTTCTTTCCGGAAGGGCTTTTTGCATATACAGTCAAATGCCAGGCAACAAAGCTATTCGTTGAGCGCTTCCCAGTATTCTACGGCGCGACGGGTATGAGGAATCACAATGGTGCCACCCACCAGGTTGGCAACCCCAAATACTTCAAAAATCTCCTCGGTAGTCACGCCTTGTTCGTGGCATTTTTCCAGATGGTATTTGATACAATCGTCGCAACGCAGCACCATCGAGGTGGCCAGCCCGAGCATTTCTTTGGTTTTGGTACTAAGCGCACCCTCCTGATAGGTTAGCGTATCGAGGCTGTAGATCCGCTTCATCACCTTGTTATCGGCCGCCAGTATTTTTTCGTTCATTTTAGAACGGTAATCGTTGAATTCTTTGACGAGATTTCCCATGATTTATTTTTTTCACAAAGATAAGCAAGCTGATTTATTTTCAACCGGCACTAACCTGGCTTTGCAAATGAATGAGCATGGGGGGAACTGATAAGCAACTAATGATAGCTGGTTTTAAACAGAATAATACCTTTCCCACAGCCAGCATGCGGTGTATTTCATAAACTTTAAACGATTGTCTGGTTACAAGGCAGATAAGGTAAATAAGGTTGGATCGTACGGTTATGTTTCCGGCTACTAAGGTTGACACATAAAATAAGGTTGGATGGGTCGGAAATTTGCGCTAATGAAGAATAGATTGATGAATTGTAAAATGCAAAAAGCCTTCTCCCGAAACATCCTCCGGCATTTGCCACTGATTCCTCCCCCCCAAAAAAAAATCCTAATGACCATTGACTACTGACTTTTTCCTATCAATGTAGTTTGCGTGCAACGCTCAATTTTCACCATGACCAAATCGCCTTTTTGATGCTTCAATGCAGGAAATACCACCACCTTGTTTTGCGGTGTTCGTCCAACCAGTTCGCTTTTCGATTTTTTTGAAGTTCCTTCCACCAATACTTCTACCACTTTGCCAAAATCGCGACGGTTGCTTTCCAGCGAGAGCCTGTTTTGCAGCTCAATCATCCGGGTGAGGCGTTCAGCTTTAACCTTTTCAGGAACATCGTCGGGCAGGTTCTTGGCGGCATAGGTGCCCGGTCTTTCGGAATACTTGAACATGAAGGAGGTGTCGAAACGGGCCCATTCCATCAGGCTCAGGGTTTCCTGAAAGTCTTCTTCCGTTTCACCGCTGAACCCGCAAAATACATCGGTGCTGAGGCCACAGTCCGGAAGGATTTCACGGATGGCTTCAATACGGCGCATGTACCATTCACGATCGTATTTCCGGTTCATTAGTTTCAGTATTTTGGAACTGCCACTTTGAACCGGGAGATGAATGTGGTGACAAATGTTGGGCTGAGCCAGCATGGTTTTCAGCAGGCGTTCCGATAAATCTTTGGGGTGTGAAGTCGTAAAACGTACGCGCATTTCGGGCTGACTTTCGGCCACCATTTTCAACAAATCGGGGAATTTAAACGGGCGTTTTTGTTCTTCAGCTTCCCATTGATAGGAGTTCACGTTTTGTCCAAGCAGGGTCACTTCCTTGTAACCATTGGCTGCAAGGTCGGCCACTTCGTTCAGGATGTCCTGCGGATCGCGGCTGCGTTCACGTCCCCGGGTGTAAGGGACAATGCAATAAGTGCAGAAGTTGTTACAGCCACGGGTAATGGAAACAAAGCCCGAGATGGAGTCACTGTCGAGCCGTTTGGGTACCAAACTATCGTAGGTTTCATCGGTGGTAAGCTCAACATTAATGGCAGCTTCGCCTTCCTGCGCTTTGTCAATGAGGTAAGGAAGATCGCGGTAAGCATCGGGACCGGCTACCAGGTCCACTACTTTTTTCTCCAGTAATTCATCGGCCAGGCGTTCGGCCATGCAGCCAATCATGCCTACCAGCAGGTCTTTTTTCTTTTTTTTGTAGGAATTGAAAAGGCGCAGACGGCCCCAGATACGCTGCTCGGCATTGTCGCGCACCGAGCAGGTATTGATAAAAAGGACATCGGCCTCATGCTGGTCGTTGGTAATGGTGTAACCTTTTTCGCCCATCACTGCTGCCACCACTTCGCTGTCGGCCACATTCATCTGGCAGCCATAAGTTTCGATATAGAGTTTTTTCGACATTTTCATTTCAATTAAGGCTGCAAATTTAATGGCATTTTCCGAATTGCCCGTTTTGCCACGAACATTCCTTTTGCTGCCTGTTCGGCCATGCTTTTTTTGATCATTGGTTTTTCTAAGTCAGAAAATGGATATCTTTCTGAAAAATAAGGAAGCAACATGGAGCATCAATACGATTACGTGATTGTTGGCAGTGGCTTTGGTGGTTCGGTATGCGCATTGCGACTGGCCGAAAAAGGCTACAAAGTTTTGGTGATTGAAAAGGGCAAATGGTACCGGGCAGACGATTTTGCCAAAAATAACTGGCAGCTCAGCAAATGGTTGTGGATGCCGCTGCTCCGATGGTTCGGGATCATGAAAATTTCTTTCTTCCGGCACATTACCATCATTTCGGGAGTGGGAGTAGGAGGAGGATCCCTGGTTTACGCCAACACGCTGCCTGTTCCCAAACAGGCTTTTTTCAGGCAGGGTAGCTGGGCCAAACTGGCCGATTGGGAAAGCATTCTGCAAACACATTACAAAACTGCACTACAAATGTTGGGGGCTAATAAAAACCCAAAATTGTTCGATGGAGATAATGCCTTGAAAACGTTATCGATACAGCTAAACCGTGAACATCTTTTTGAGCCTACTGATGTGGCAGTCTATTTTGGCAAAGCCGATGAAACTGTGCCCGATCCCTATTTCAATGGAAAAGGACCTGAGCGTGCCGGTTGTAATTTTTGTGGTGGTTGCATGACCGGCTGCCGTTATAATGCCAAGAACACACTGGATAAGAATTATTTGTATCTGGCCCAACAGTTGGGTGTTGAAATTCAAGCCCAAGCGGAGGTGATTGACGTGTTGCCTGTCGGGAACGACGATGGTTCGGAGGGGTACCAAATTACTTGCCGTTCTACCCGAAACTGGCGGCATTCAAAAACAAATTACACTGCTGGTGCAGTTGTTTTTTCAGGAGGCGTTTTAGGCACAATAAAATTATTGTTAAAACTGAAAAAGAAGTCCTTGCCAAATATTTCCCCTAAGCTGGGCGATGACATCCGTACCAACAACGAAACCCTGATCAGTGTGACCAATATTGATGGAAGCAAAGACCTTTCAAAAGGAATTGCCATCGGCTCCATCCTGCATAGCGATGACAACAGCCATTTGGAAGTATGCCGTTATGTGGAAGGATCAGGTTTCTGGCGACTGTCACATTTACCCATGGCCAAAGGCCGTGTGGCATTGAAAAGAATCGGGAACATCATGCTGAAATTTCTCAGAAATCCCTTGCGGATATTCAAACTTTACCTTGTTTCAAACTGGGGGAAACGAACGGCAGTACTGCTATTCATGCAAACGGTTGACAGTACTTTACGGTTTAAGCGATCGTTGAGCGGAGGAATGGTTTCCCGGCTTTCAAAGGGCTCACGGCCTACACCACTCATTCCCGAGTCCATGGAACTGGCCAACCAATATAGCAAGCTGGTGAATGGCGAAAATACTGTTTTTCTGTTTGAAACCTTTGCCGGAATTCCTTCTACAGCACACATCCTGGGGGGAGCAGTGATGGGCGCCAGTGCTTCGGAAGGAGTGATTGACCAACATTGCAGGGTGTTTGGCTATAAAAACATGCTGATTGTTGATGGATCCATGATTTCGGCCAATCCGGGTGTCAATCCTTCGCTGAGCATTACCGCCATCGCTGAACATGCCATGGCTCAAGTCCCATCAAAAAAAATGACCACAGGGAAGTGATCATTTTTATTGGTGATATAAAAAGGGTGAGGAGAAATGATAATGGCACAATTTACGAAAGAATTGTTGTTTTGTCTCCTTTTAAACCAAGTTATTCTGATACTTTTCTATGAATGGAGGTAAAAATTGGACAAACAGGTCTTTTTATTAGATGGAGGGTTCGTGTGAACTTGTATCATTGCATGAACTAATCACACAGTACATAGAGCTCTTTTTGGGGATTGATCATCAAAACTGATATTTCGGACTGGTTCACGATCCGCTTTTCAAAGGGGCCAATCATCCAATCTAAAAGTGTGACATTAAGGCTCCCCGTGAAAATGTAAAGGTCGTGGTGTTCACTGGCTTTTAAGGCTTCCTGATGAATTTTCCAACTGTTACTTTCTCCTTGATGGAATCCAAAGTTGAAAAAGAACTGACCGTAGAATTTTCTGACAAATGCGATAATTGATTCAACTTTAGCCTGCAAATCATCATCTTTTCGATCGTTGGCAGTGTACAGCAATATATCTGATTGATTAAAACGCCCCAGGTAACTTCCCCAAAGTGTGGCCGTTTTCGTGTTGTTCCGAAAATCGATGGGGATCATTATTTTCTTGAAAAGGCTAGTGGAGCTTTCATTGCTTTTGCTAATGTAAAACGGAAACCCAGATCGGTAAAAGGCCTGTAGAATCTGTTTGTTGATTTTCTGATTGAAGCAGAGCAATACGAAATTCTCTTCATCGCCCAACTGTTTCACCATGTTTTTAAGTGAGCCCTTTCTGATCAGGTTAGTTACCCTGATGCCGGGGATGTCCTTCAAAATGGTTTCGGCATACAAGCTTGCCTTTTTTTCGTAGTGCTGCTTTTCTTTTTCACCTGAATAACAAGCAAACAAGCACACTTCCTTTTCCAGTTTTATGGACAGGTAAACTGCTTCGAGCAGGCAAGGCCCGATGGGATCACAGTGGTTCATCCAAACCCCGATTCGCTGGTTTTCAATCAGTGACATGGTTTGTTTTCTTCTTTTTCAACGATGGATGAAGCATACTTCTACCTGTTAAATATCATCGGGCTTTATTTTTCAATTGTCTATTTTCGGTAAAAAATTAATTCATGATCAACGACCAGTTATTTTATCCGAAAAGTATTGTAGTTGTTGGTGCGTCCAACAACATCGAAAAACCGGGTGGAAAATTACTAAAAAACCTCATCGATAACAATTTCGCCGGTAAGCTCTATGTGGTGAATCCTGGGAGTGCAGTGGTTCAAGGGATCGCGTCGTTTCAGTCGGTAAGCGAGGTGCCAACGGTCGATCTGGCCATTCTGGTTATTCCGGCTGTCCATTGTGTGGCTGCCCTGGAAGAATTGGCCGACCGAAAGAAGATCAAAGCTTTCATCGTAATTTCGGCCGGATTCAGTGAAGAAGGGCCCGAAGGAGCTAAGCTTGAACAACAACTGGTTGACATTGCCAACCGGAACAATGCCTGCTTGATAGGCCCCAATTGCATTGGGGTACTGGCACCACTCCACGCCAGTGTTTTTACCACGCCAGTGCCGGTATTGAGCCAAAAGGGGGTCGATTTTATTTCAGGCTCGGGGGCCACGGCTGTTTTCATCATGGAATCGGCCATTCCCAAAGGCTTGCAGTTTCATTCGGTGATCTCGGTGGGAAATT
The DNA here is from genome assembly GCA_016938055.1 of Prolixibacteraceae bacterium. GTDB lineage: Bacteria > Bacteroidota > Bacteroidia > Bacteroidales > Prolixibacteraceae > Roseimarinus. The sequence goes on along the minus strand of JAFGVJ010000072.1, from coordinate 205 downwards.
CGGCCCAGCATGGTATTGAAGACATCCTTGCTTATCTCGATGAGACTTATGATCCGGCCGAATCGACCAACATCAAATTGTTGTACATCGAAAATATCAGCAACCCCGATAAATTGCTCTGTCATGCCAAGTCGCTCATTCATAAGGGGTGCCGGATTGCTGCCATCAAGGCAGGTTCGTCGGAGGCTGGTAGCAGGGCTGCCTC
>JAFGVJ010000394.1 GCA_016938055.1 Prolixibacteraceae bacterium | reverse complement strand
GATGCGGCAGCCCAATTGGAAGGCAAACCCAGCATGATGAACCCTGAGGGTGGAATGGTTTCCACGGGGCATAATCACACAACAGGGAAAACGCCCAGTGTTGAAGACCATTCGGCACATCAAAACCAACAAAGTAATGCGACTGAAGTACATGAAATGTTTAAAGTTGCTGGCAATTGCGACTTATGCAAAGAGCGGATTGAAACAGCAGCCCAAGCGGTAGCTGGTGTAACTAAAGCAGAATGGAGTGCAGAAACGCAACAACTTCATTTCTCATTTCTATCAACAAAAACAACCGTTGATCAGGTAGCCAAAGCCATTGCGGCAGTTGGCCACGATACGGAAAAATATAAAGCAAACGATTCTGTTTACAAAGCTTTACCCGAGTGTTGCTTATATAATAGAATAGAAGAATGATTTAATAGTGAGTGTGAAGGGTTAATTAATCCCAATAGAAGTAGATGTAATTTATAAATTATTAGAGATGAAAAATCAAATTAAATTGTTGGTTATTGTTTTCGGACTTGTTTTAACGCTGTTTTCATGCAACAGCGATATGGAACTCGATGGACTTTCCATAAACTACAATGCTGCTTATGTCGTTAATGGCGAAAGCAACTCTATATCGGTACTCAACCTTGAAACAAATACGGTTGAAAAAACGATCGATCTGTCCAGTTTTCAGAATAACATGAGTGGGGATATGATGAATATGGACAACTTGTGGCCACACCACATCTATATTTCACCCGATAAAAGCAAATTGGCAATTGCCGCTCCCGGCATGGATTTCAGCGGAGGTCACAATATGATGAACAATTCATCTTTGGCAACTTCCGACAGCCATAGTTCACATCATGCAGGTGGTACAACTGGTACAACCTCCAATCCGATGCAAATGAATGGACGGATTTTAATTATTGACGCTGTTTCTGGTGAATTATTAAAAGAAATTACGTTGGAGGGGATGACCCATAACGCAATTTTCTCACCCAATGGGAAAGAGATTTGGACAGCACTAATGATGCCGGAAGGAAAGGTTAAGGTGTTCGATGCAAATTCATACACGCTCCTTAATTCCATAAATGTAGGTCAAATGCCTGCCGAAGTAACTTTTTCCGACGATGGGTTAAAAGCCTATGTTGCCAATGGAATGTCAAATACCGTTACGGTTATCGATGCAATAACAAAGCAAATTATCGATACCATTAACACTGGAGCAGAACCAGTTGGTGCCTGGAATGGAATGGGAGGGATGATGTATGTCGATAATGAAGAAGGTCAAAGTATTTCAATGATTGATCAAATGACAAACATGATGACCGATACCCTGCACCTTGGTTTTATGCCCGGAATGGCTGCCCGAAACTATATGATGAACCAGATGTGGGTGTCCGATCCCAATGATTCAAAAATACATTACTGGGAAAAAACCGATTCAGGTTATGTTCACGGGGGAATGGTAAATGTTGGTAGTGGCGCACATGCAATCGTCTTTTCCAACGACTGGAAAACTTGCTATGTAACCAATCAAAATGATGGAACGGTGTCGGTTATTGATGTGGAGACGATGAGCGAAAAACTAAAAATTGCCGTAGGGGTTAAGCCCAACGGGATTGTTCTAAGGTATAAATGATGTTTTACAGGTTAAAAAGAAAATGAAGTTTGTTTAATTTAAAAAAGTAAAAAGATGAAAACAAGAATTTTAAGTTTGGTAGGCTTGTTCCTGTTAGGAGCAACCACTGTTTTTGCTGGGAATAAAACGGAAAAATTCCTTGCAAATGGAAAATGCGAAATGTGTGAAAAGCGTATCGAAATGGCCGCTTTATCTGTAGCTGGTGTCTCAAAAGCCGACTGGAACAAAGAGACGAAGGAAATAACGGTGACTTTAGATGATGCAAAAACGAATGCTCAGAAAGTTCACGAAGCAATTGCTGCTGTTGGTCATGATACAAACTTGGTAAAAGCTACAGATGAAAGTTATACCAAATTGGCAGCTTGCTGCAAATACGACCGTTCTGATTTAAAGGCTCCCGAAAAAGCGGTTAAGCACGAACACAAGTAAACAAAGTGTGTAAAAGTCTTTATTGCCGGCGTTATCGGTGTGTTCAAAATATTACAGAAAGTCCTTTGGTAGGGCTTTCTGTAATATCATTATTTCCATGTTTTTAAAACTCAGCCTTCTGATCTGTTGGTATACTAAGAACTTTTTTCAACCCAACCATATCCCGGACAAAACAGTCCAACAGTCCCTTATTTCTGTTGCAAAAGGTGGTTCAATTCAGGATCATTCTTGATTCGCTCCAATTCAGCTACAACAATTTGCCGTACTTCTTGCTTGATGCGGTTATAGTTTTCCTGTATCATCTCTTTCATGCAGTCATTCCCTTCAACATCGGTAAAATCGGTAATAATAGGGATCGGTTTGTATTTGCTTTCTTCCTGCTTTACCTTTTCTGAATCGACAACAATTTCAGCATGAAATATTTTCTGCTCAATGCGTTCATCAAAGTTATCGGCCACGGCCCCCACGAACATGCCCTGCGTGAGCCCTGCAATTTTG
>JAFGVJ010000071.1 GCA_016938055.1 Prolixibacteraceae bacterium | reverse complement strand
TCCCTTCTAACAAGTCTGCTGCATTCCGGCCATGGTTGGTGTTGCCTTTGAATTTGATTTTTGGATGGCCGGGGGATTGATTGTACCCACAACCCCGGGCGGCGTTTCGGTCGTTCCTCCCTCAACTTTCCCGGGGCTGATGCTGTCAGGCCTTTGGCCTGATCGCTGGACAAACGCTTTAATACAAATTGAAATGAAATCTCCTGGACACATGTTTGCATCCTAACTGACCCGGTACGGGTCAAATATTGGTAGAACGATGCAATAATCATAAGACATCCCCGCCACGGTAGAAATTCCGCAAAAGGAAGTCTGCTGTATGGCGGGGAGGCAAACTGTTGGTAAAAGAATTGTATGTTAGCCAACCAGGCCGGAGAACTTCGCTAAATAACAATGTCGACCATTTAGGAAAATGGTCGTCCCATCGCCTCTTGCGCATGAGATTGTCATCACTGGTTCAAACCATTCAACATTGAATATCCGATCTTGGACATTCTCAATTTTTTATTCTTTCAGCGAATACGCCATCAGGGCATTCCCGTGTCGGATGTACAAAACCCCGTTCTTAATCACCGGACGGGCAAAATGATGTTTCGTGCCTAAGTCTATTTTTAGTTGACCAACTATTTGCAGTGGTGATGTAGCATAATCAATCAACGCAACTTCGCCATTGTCGGAGTAACAATAGATCCTATCGTCGGCTGAAATGATGGCGCCATTGCGAATTTTAAGGCTGTCGGTTTTTTCACCGGTTTCAATGTTTAAAACATTCAGTTCGTTCTTATTGGAAGTGCTGTACAAGTGCTGACCAATGATCAAAAAGCCGTTCATGGAATTCCTGTCGATGTAATTTCGCCAAACTTCAGTGATGGAGGAGCCGTCATCAGCAATGCTGAGTTTTACGGCGCCGTTTCCATCACCCGCTACATAGTACAGGAACCCGTCACGGAATATTGGTGTGAGCGACTGTTCACTGTATTTCCTGATTTCTTGTTTGTGCGACCATAACAACTCACCGGTTTCGGCATCGAGCCCCATAAGGTTTCGGGTTGAAAAAGTCACCAGCACTTTCCTTGCAGGCAAGTCGATCACTATGGGCGAGCAATGGGTGGCAGTATCCAGCAAGGCATCGCTGGTCCAAACAAGCTCTCCTGAAAAGCGGTCAAGTGCCACCATGTTATTTTCTGTTCCCCCGGGGTAGCAAAATACTTTATCACCATCAACCAATAAGGACTCAGCATAACCAAATTCTGCTTCAACTCCTTTCAGATCATGCAACATATCAACAGCCCACATTTCCTGGCCGTTTGTGGCATCGAAGCACGCTATTCTACCTTTCCCTGAACTAACGAAGACCATGTTGTCAATCACCGTAGGAGTTGAATGTGATCCCGGGAAAGAAGCTGAAAAGCCTTCGCCAACATAGCCGGGGCCATTGGGAGCTTTCCACAACAATTCACCTTTTAAATTCAGTGCCATCAAATAGCTGATGCTATCCACCATGCCGTTCATGAATATTTTGTTGCTGGTTACGGACACTGATCCATAGCCATCGCCTGCTTCCTCAAAAGCCCAAAGTAAGTTTGGTCCTGCTTCGGGCCATGTTTTGAGCAAGCCTTTTTCCTCAAACATGCCGTCGCGGTTTTCACCACGCCATTGGGCAATTTCATGCTGTTGAGTACATGATGCTAAAATGAAAAATAAAATAAGCAATTGAATGGTTCTCATGTTAGTTTGATTTTAGTTGTAACTGGTTATAAGGCTTCGCTTTCGTTCATTCGAAATCGATTGGATAAAACTATAAAAATTCAGGATATGGCACATATGTTTTCAAACAAGCGAAAAGGCAGGGGGATATGGATGCTGGTTGCTCGGTGCTGGTTGTGCATTGCGTGGCAGAGCGAATCTGTGTCATCCGCGCGATCGGTGTTAATCATTGGATATTGGCTATTCAATATTCGATATTGATCATTCCATTTTGATTATTCCTTATTTAATAAACCATCAAACCCGACCGCTGCTTTCCGGCCATGCTTGGTGCTGCCTTTGAATTTGATTTTTGGATGGCCGGGGATTTATTGATCCATCTCAGACCCCCACATGAATGTGGGGGCAATTCAAAAGGGCTACCCCTTTAGGTTTTTCGCCAATGACCAATGACCATTGACTTCTTCTTTATTTCATCTGCTTGATCCTGATTGATCCAGGCTCCTCAATAATGCACCGGTTCCCTGAAATACAAGGCCTCTTGTTCCATTACTGGCTTTGAATTGGGCGAACAATACCGGAATGCGCCAACTTTGACAACCGACAACCTTCACCTCAACCTCAACCTCAACCTCAACCTCAGCCTCAACCTCAACCTCAGTCTCAACCTCAGCCTCAACCTCAACCTCAGCCTCAGCCTAACCCCTACACCACCCCCAGCTTCATCAGCAAATAATACAGGGCAAAACCGCTGAGCACGATCAGTCCGGTCCAGCTCAGGAGGAGCATTCCCTTCGATGGCCTGAATTCAGCCGGAACCTGTTTCGAGATAATGGCTTTTAGATTCAGGTAGCCCAGTACCGGCGCGGTGAGGAACGACAAGGTGGTGGCAACGTCGACCAACAATTTCATTTGCTCCGAAAGTTTGGAAATGATCACTATGGCGCCTGTTACCAGCACAAACATCCACAACCAGGCAAGTCGTTTTTGGGTACGGGGCTTTTGAGTGACCGGCAGCAGAATGCCAGCCACTGGATTCAGCACCCGGGGATAAGCATCCAACACCGTAAGTGTGGTGCTGAACATGGTGGCAATGGAGGCAATGGCCACCACCACAAAGGCCCACTTGCCAATGGATTGGGTGTAGAGGGCCAAAAATTGTTTCGCAAACTGGGTGCCGCCATTGGCAAACTCCTGACCGCTGTTGAACATCACCAGCGCACCCAGCCCCAAAAAAGCCAGGGCAATGATGACCGTGCCCAGGTATCCCACGTTGAAATCAAACAAGACCTCTTTCAACTTTGGCCGGTAACCGGTGCTTTCAATTTTGGCCAGCGTCCACAAGGAATTCCACACCGAAATATCGATGGCACTGGGCATCCAACCCACCAGGGCAATCACGAAGGCCACATTGCCCACAGTCCATTCAAAGGGCTGCTGGTTGACAAGCACTGAGCCATCGCTCTTGGCCAGCGCTACAAAAAAGGCCACCAGGGTCGAGATGGTCAGTATCAATACCACGGCTTTCATCAGCCGGTCGAGCGTTTTGTATTGCCCCAGCAGAATAATGATGGCACAGATGACCAATAACAAAAGGGTGACTTCAACATAACTCAGCGACGAAGGCAACACCGAAGTAATGATGCCCACCGTAACCGAGGTAACAGCAGCCAGAATGGCAAACATGGTTCCTACGGTCAGCAACAGGAAGAGCCCAAGCACCCATTTCCCCATGCGGTGATAGGCCTCGATGAGGCTCTCGCCGGTGGCAATGGCATAGCGCGGTCCGTACTGAAAAAAGGGATACTTGAACAAATTGGCCAGAATCACCACAATGACCAGTTGAAAACCATAATCGGCCCCGGCGCGGGTTGATTGTACCATGTGCGATACCCCGATAGCTGCTCCTGCCCAGATGAGCCCCGGCCCTATGGCTTTCCAGTTAAAATTTTTCATAGGTAGTTAGCTATTCCAAATTCCAAATCCCAAAACACAAATTCCAAATTCGAAAAATACAAATTCCAAATTCCAAATGAAAGAGATATGTAAGATAGAAAGCAATGGAAAACGATTGAAAACAGTTGAAGACGATTGAAAAACGATTAAGTCATTAGAAAATTAGTCATTAGTATGGTTGAAGGCCACTGGCTGGCAACACTTCGGTCTTCCGTCTTTCATGTACCTGACTCCATCAGTTTTTCAATGAAGGCATCCATCGATGCTCTCACCCTCTCACCCTCTCACATTCTAAAAGTCTCACAATCTCACCCTCTCACAGCCTCATAAATCCTCCACTGCCCTGAAAACGCGCAGGAAGTTACCGCCCCAAATTTTGTGGATGTCTTCTTCGGAATAACCCCGCCGTACCAGTTCTTCGGTAATTTTGGGGAAGTCGCTCACATCGGCACAATCGGCCAGTCCGCCACCACCATCAAAGTCGCTGCCAATACCCACGTAATCGATGCCCACTAGCTTTACCACATGATCAATGTGATCAACAGCATCGGTAATGCTTGGTAATACAGGCGGAAAATCGCGCTCAATGGCATCCCACTCGGCCCAGGCTGCTTTGCGTTCTTCCTCCGAAGCATACTGAAAGTTGTTATACTTTTGGCGCAGTTCCTGGTGCTTGATGTAATTCACCGAGGTAGTATCGGCCGGGCGGATGTAGTTACCAAGGATGCAAATTTGGATGACCCCGCCATTTTGGGCCAGGGCTTTGATCATGTCGTCGGTGAGGTTGCGCGGGTGGTCGCACAAAGCCCGCACGCTCGAGTGAGAGGCAATGACCGGCGCCTTGCTCAGGGCCAATACATCGTAAAAGGCTGCATCCGATATGTGCGAAACATCAATCATCATCCCCAGGCGGTTCATTTCTGCAATCACTTCGGCTCCAAAGTCACTCACCCCATCGTGTTCCGGACCTTTCGGGTCGGTGGATGAATCGCACAAATCGTTGTTCTGCGAGTGGCACAGGGTGATGTACCGTACACCAAGCTGGTAGAACTCTTCCACCCTCGATAAATCTTTGGCCAGCGGAAAACCATTCTCCATGCCAAAATAAATGGCTGTTTTTTGGCTGGCAGAAATGCGGCTGACATCGTCGGACGTAACAGCCAGTTCGGCCAGTTCACTGCTTTTATCCAGCGACATCAGGGTGGAATCGATCATTTGATGCACCAGCCGATAGGCCTGATCGTACTTCTCAGCCGTCCTTTCGCGCTGGCTGGTAAAGAGGGCGAAGAAAATCCCGTCGACCTGGCCTTCGCGCAAGCGGGGATAATCGACCCTTGAATCGGGCGGACTATTGCGGACTCCCAGGTCGAATCCGTTATGGATCAACTGCATGGGAGTGTCGGTATGGGTATCGATCACCAGGGCTTCGCGGTGAATGGTTGCGGCATCTTTGGGCTGACACGATATCAGTGCCAGGGAGATCAACAAAAGGCTGTAAGTAATTTTCATAGATTTTTTATGGTTGGATCAGTGATTTGCCAAAGGCTTTGATATCGACGCCCGAAAAATTCCCGGAACTCATGATCAAGAGGTTTTTGTTAGTCCATTGCATGGATTTCAGTAGATCGAAAAGTTTTTCTGAGCTGGTAAAAACTTCGGTCTGCCCGCCAAAAGCCTGGCTGACTTCTTCGGGCGAAAGTGCTTCAAGTTTTTTGTGCTCAATGGTGTGCGGATCGAAATAAACAAAAGCCTGGTCAGCTTCTTCCATGGCTCCATGGTATTCGTTCAGGAATTCCTTTTTCAGGCTGCTGAACGTATGCAATTCCATCACGGCCACCAGTTCACGCGTTTCGAACTGCATTTTCACGGCCTGGATGGTGGCTTTCAGTTTCGAGGGAGAATGGGCAAAATCGAAGAAAACCGTGCTTCGTTCATTGGCTGCTACCACTTCGAGTCTGCGGGCCGATCCGCCAAAACTGGTCATGGCCTCGTAAAACTGCTGATCGCTCAAGCCCAGTTGGCGGCAAACCAGGCGCGCGCCTTCCAGGTTCTGAAGGTTGTGTTCACCAAATATCTTCAAGGGATAAATTTCAAAAGGTGTCAGCACCGAAGTAATCCCCTCTTCAATCAGGTAATCGGGCGTGTAATATGCTTTGCTGGCTACTTTGTTTTGGAGGTTTTTCACGATCTGTTGCAGGTGTTCATCTTCGCCATACCAGATGAGCAAGCCATCGGGATCGGTCATTTCGGCAAAAAGCCTGAATTGTTCCACATAACCTTCGAAGGTGGGAAACACGTTGATGTGGTCCCAGGCTATTCCGGTTATCAGGCTGATGTGCGGATGATAATGGTGAAACTTTGGCCGTAGATCGATGGGCGACGAAAGGTACTCATCGCCTTCGAACACGGCAATTTTTGCTTCGTGGCTCAAGCCTACCATGGTATCAAAACCCTCGAGTTTAGCCCCCACCATGTAGTCGAAGGCCATCCCATTGTATTTCAGTGCATGCATCACCATGGAGGTGGTGGTGGTTTTTCCATGGCTCCCGCCAATTACCACGCGGATTTTGTCCTTGGTTTGTTCGTAAAGGTACTCGGGATAGGAATAGATTTTCAATCCCAGTTCACGGGCACGGATCAATTCAGGATTATCGGTACGGGCATGCATGCCCAGGATAATGGCGTCCAAATCGGGTGTTATGCGCCCGGGGTGCCAGCCCCCGGCATCGGGCAGTAAACCATGTTGCTGTAAGCGT
>JAFGVJ010000070.1 GCA_016938055.1 Prolixibacteraceae bacterium | reverse complement strand
GAATGCCTGCCTCAAATGTTTTGGGTTTAAACCAAATCGGGGGGGAGCGGCACCAAACATGGCCTTGATGGAAGCTTCAACTGTAAATGGTGGCAACCAACTGCCGGTTTCCTGCATGGCTCCTGAATTCACACAGGTAAATACCCTGCCAGGTGCCCAGGTTGAGTTGGTGATTGCTAATGGGTATGGTCACGCTGGCGCCAAAAAGCGATGATTTGATGTGAGCCGGCATGTCGTCCGATCCTTCCAGAATGTGGGTGTAAACCGGATGGTTTTCAGGGATGAGTTTGTTGATGAAGTTTTCCAGATCTCTCCGAACATCGGGATCGGCATTTTCATTTAACGTGAGCGCTGCCGAAGTGTGCTGGATCATTAAATGCAAGATGCCGGTGGCAGGCAATTCGCCCAGTTCATGCAAAATTTCCCTGGTAATCAAATGAAAACCACGGTGACGCTGTGCAAGGTAAATGGTTGTTTGTTGAATCATGTTGATTAATAGTCAATAAGTCAATAGTCAATAGTCAATAGTCAATAAGTCAATAGTCAATAGTTAATGAGTCAAAAGTCAATAATTTTTCAAGTAGTAGGTAAGTTTTTACTGATGACCAATGACTGATGACCAATGACTTTTTTATGATTTGTACCAGCTTGCATACATCTCATAACTGTTGGCAATGCGTTCAATTTCACCTTTCAGCAATTCGGGACTCACATCTTTGATTTTTTTGGCTGGTGAACCGGCATACACTGTTCCGGAGGGAACCACCGTGCCTTTGGTCACCACGGCTCCGGCTGCAATGATGCTGTTGCTTTCAATCACGGCATCGTCGAGAATCACCGCGTTCATCCCGATGAGCACATTGTCGTGCACGGTGCAGCCATGCACAATGGCGCCATGGGCAATGGAAACATTGTTCCCAATGTTGGTAGGCGATTTCTGGTAGGTGGCATGAATAATGGCCCCGTCCTGTATGTTCACATAGTTGCCAATTCTGATGGAATGCACATCGCCCCTGATGACGGCACTGAACCAAACACTGCAATGGTCGCCTATCACCACATCGCCGGTAATCACAGCATTGTCGGCCAGGAAGCAATGGCTGCCAAATTGTGGTTGAAGGTCTTTTACTTTTAAAATGATTGCCATGGTTTTCAATTTAAAATGGGTCTAAAATAAGCATCTTATTGTTTGATCTGATCAGCTTTCAGGAACGATGAATGGAAGATGAACTGTTCAAAACATGGTGGTTCTGACAGACTATTTCCTTGTTCAACTTGAAAATCTCTTACAGATCATTATTTTTGCTGCTTCGAAAACTAACAAATATCATGTTTTTATGTGATCTAAGTAATATTTTCAAATGCGAATTTAAAATTAAATTCGAAGCAAATTCAACGATAAAAATCAACTATGAACAAGGAAGCAAAAGTTATTGAATTGGATGAAGTGGCGATCCGGTTTTCCGGTGATTCGGGCGACGGGATGCAGCTCACGGGTACTTTGTTTTCTGATGCAACCGCATTGGCAGGCAATGATATATCAACATTTCCTGATTACCCGTCGGAGATCAGGGCCCCGCAGGGAACGGTAGGAGGCGTATCAGGTTTTCAGGTTCATTTTGGCAATAAGAAAATTACCACACCGGGCGACAGGGCCCATGTGCTGGTGGCCATGAATCCTGCCGCCATCAAGGCAAATGCCAAATTTCTTGCCCCTTCGGCAACCATCATATTCGATTCCGATTCGTTTACAGAAAGAAACCTGCAAAAAGCAAAATATGTGAGCGATGATCCGTTCACTGAGCTCAATCTGCTGGATTATCAAAAGATACCTGTTCCTATTACCAGTCTGACCAAGGAGGCTTTGATTGACAGGAGCATGGATCCGAAGGCCATTGCGCGCAGCAAGAACATGTTTGCTCTGGGCTTGGTTAGCTGGATGTTCAACCGTCAGCTCGATGTGATTGAAGATGCTTTGAAACGTAAATTCGGAAAGAAACAGGATGTGTTGGATTCGAATATCGATGTGTTACGTGCGGGATACAATTATGGTATGACCATGCAGCACACCACACCGCAATTTTTGGTACCTGCTGCCCACATTGAAAAAGGAATTTACCGGAATGTCAATGGAAATCAGGCCGCAGCCTGGGGCTTAATTGCCGCTGCTGAGAAAGCTGGTGTTGAACTTTTCCTGGGGTCATATCCCATTACCCCGGCCACCGATATCCTGCAGGCATTGGCCGAAAGAAAGGACCTGGGTGTGAAAACTTTTCAGGCCGAAGATGAAATAGCCGGGATTTGTACCGCCATTGGTGCTTCTTTTGCCGGCGACCTCGGGGTAACCTCTACTTCGGGTCCGGGTTTGGCTTTAAAATCAGAAGCCATCAACCTGGCCATCATGGCTGAATTACCACTCGTGGTCGTCAACGTTCAACGGGGTGGTCCCTCAACCGGTTTGCCCACAAAAACCGAGCAATCGGACCTGATGCAGGCCCTTTGGGGCCGAAACGGTGAAAGTCCGATGGTGGTCATTGCAGCCAGTACGCCCAGCGATTGCTTCGATTATGCCTTCATGGCAGGAAAAATTACGCTGGAACGAATGACTCCGGTCATGCTGTTAACTGATGGCTTCCTTGGCAACGGTAGTCAACCTTGGAGAATACCTTCCATGGCCGATATGCCTGCCATTACCACGCGTGTAGCCAAAGATCCAGAGAAATTCAAACCTTATCGCCGTTTTGATGAAACCCTTGCCAGGGAATGGGCTTTTCCGGGTATGGAAGGCTTTGAACACCGCATTGGCGGCCTCGAAAAGGATGAAGCCGGCACTGTTAGCCACGATGCCATGAATCACCAGTATATGTGTGAACTGCGGGCGAAAAAAGTGGCCAACGTTGTTGATATGATTCCTGATTTGGAAGTTGTGGGCTGTGAACAGGGTGATGTATTGCTGGTGGGCTGGGGAGGAACCTACGGTCACATGGTGAGCGCCGCCCGCGAGTTATGTGATGAAGGAAAAAAAGTTGGCCTGGCACACTTTAATTACATTAACCCGCTTCCGGCTAATACCGCCGAGGTGTTTGCCCGCTTCAAGAAAATTGTGGTGTGTGAACT
>JAFGVJ010000393.1 GCA_016938055.1 Prolixibacteraceae bacterium | reverse complement strand
AGGTTGAGGCCTAGGTTGAGGCTGAGGATGAGGCTGAGGATGAGGTAGAAATTAGGTTTAATATCAAACACCATGGTATACTGGCTATTTCCATGAGCCAGACCAGAATGTTGACATTACCTTATTTGATTATGCTACCTCATGCATTCATAGGGCGTTTTCCCTCGTTGAACCTTACGCCCTTTCAGGGCTGAATTTGCATCATGATGTCGCATGCATTCATAGGGCGTTGCCCTATGCTAAATCAAACGCCCTTTCAGGGCCGGAATAATGGCAAAACGTTTAGGCCGAAGGCCTACAAGAGTCAGCACAGGGCAACGCCCTGTGTTTGCTAGGGGCCAAATTATTGAGCCCTGAAGGGGCGATAGATTTTATACCCGGCCAAAACCTAAGGTGATTCCACTAAAAACCTAACGTGGTTTTGGATAAAACCAAACGTGATTTGAACTAAAACCACACGTGATTCGGAATAAAACCACACGTGATTTCGGGTGAAACCACGCGTGGTCTTATTAACCCTCAAATTACCGGTGCGGTTTGATCGGGCGAAACACCTTTGATAGAAGCTCCAAACTTTTTGAAACCAGCATCGTTAATAGCCTTCACAATGCGATCACCAGGGCGATAGTTAACACTTACTTTTTTAATCGTGGCAGCATCTACTTTCGATTCTTCCTCTTCAGCATGACTACTAATTGCCGGGTAGAATGAACCCAGACGCTCCATACGAACTATGCGGCTGGCCGAGAGCTTATTCTGTATCACATTTTCGAATGCCGTTATCACTCCTCTGATATCGGGTTCAGTCAATGAACAGAACTTTTCAATCTCTTTTACTAACTCATCCATGGTTACCTCTTCATCGTAAACAATTTGGGCATACCATTTCTTTTCGCCACCCCCGACTACGCCGGGTTGGCCTTTCTCAATTGGTTTAAATTTGATACTCATAGCTTTTTAGTTTTTAATTATTAATATTCCTGCGGGGGCTGAGCCGTTTGGGGGCCGGCCCGGGACAAGGGATTGTTTACAACATGAATGGAATGCGAAGGCATGTACTAAACAGCATAACATGTATTCGGCATTGACATCTTTGTAACGTACATGAAATTAAAATATTGGATTGGATACCAGCACATCGCCTCCCTAAAAAATACGCACCATTTTACGAAAGGGCATTTTTGGCACATGAACTGCTTATATCGAATATGGAAAGCAATTGAAGATGATTGAAGATGATTGAAGATGATTGAAGGCGATTGAGAATATGGGGCACATCTTCAAATCATCACATCTTCAAATCGTCACATCTTCAAATTGACGTAATGCATTCAAAAAGTAAAACAGGAAGTAGGGGCAGCGCTCATTTCCTTCTCATCCGGGCCATCAGTGCTTCGTGGTTCATCACCAGCATGGCAGCCCCAACAACCAGCATCCCGGCGATGGCATATCCATCGGGATTTTCTCCTGCGATCAGGATCCAGCTGAGCAATGCGCCAAAAACAGGAATGATAAATTTCCAGGTATTGAGGTGGGAAACTTTTACCCCGGGGCGCTTCAACAAAACAAACCAAATGGCAAAGGCGGCGGCTGAAAGGAAGCTCAACCACCCCAGCGAAATATAGAATTCAGCCGGATAAGACGCTAAAAAATGAACCCCTTCAAGGGGAATGGAAATCAACAACAGAATGAACCCACCAATTCCCAGCGATGCAGCACTCAACACCATGGACGATATTTTCCGTTTGCTTTTCATGATCACCGCGTTGTATGCTCCACTCACAATGTTATTTCCGATCAGGATAAGTACACCCAACAACTCTTTTGGACCGGCAATGCCGGTCGTCTGGCGTCCGTAATTGATGATGATAATTCCAAAAATTCCCAATAAAATTCCACTGGTCGTTTTGAGATTCATTTTGTCGTTGCTCATGGCAAAATGCGCAACAATGGCTGCAAACAAGGGCCCCGATCCAACCACCATGGCCCCAAGTGCACCGGGAACCATGTTCATGCCAGTATAAAACAAGCTGTACATTAAAACCGTTTGCAACAGGGCAATGATCATCACGAAAGAAAAATTCTGTAGCAATTCACGGATGAATTGTCGGGGTTTTGCAAAAGCCAAAAACAACAAAATGCCTGAAATGAAAAACCTGATTCCGGCGAATTGCAGGGGGCTCATGTATTTCAAACCAATTTTAACCCCGGCAAAAGCAGTTGCCCATAGAAAGCAGGCAACAATGGCCAGAAAGGCGGTAGTCCTGATGAAGGCAATTTTATTAAAACGCATCATACTAAGCGATTGAATACTTCAAATTATGCTTTTTAGCGAATCATTTTTCATGACTGGTAAAAAATAAGGGCACAGAAAACCCGGCTATACCTTATACAATCAAACAGCAAACGTAATCATTGTATTTAAGTTTTCTGTGCCCTGCCCTAATCAATTGACTTTTGAAAAATATCAATGAACAAACAAAACTAATCTATACGATCTTTCACAGTTAGTGGAATTGCTAATTCTCCTTTGATGCCTACATCACGGGTGTCATCACCGCTCATTCCATCAGCTCTCACCTTAACATTTTTAATCCATTTTATTGTTCCGGTGTCAATACTTAGCCATTCCTGGTTAACATTATAAAAGTATCCACCAAAAGAAAAATCGGTTGGATCAATATTGATGCTTTGGATATCACTATTTACTGGAATAACAAAATCTTTTTCACCCTGTAAAATAGTAAAGTCGCCTCTTTGCTCTTCAACTTTCAGAAAAATATTAGCATTTAATTGAGAGTTGTTCAGTTTTGTAATCGTTATTTTACAATACACATAAACTGTTTGACCATCAAGATACATTTCAGCATCACCCTGAATACATTTGGTAAGTCCAATCGATGAAAAAACGCTGTTCACCGTTGTATCGCTATAGGTTGTAGTGACCACAATACGTTTGTCATACAAGTAATTATCACGAGCTTCCTTAACTGCTGCTTTTTTAGTAGGATCGGCTATAAAATGATAAATGGGTTGCAGTCCATATTCATAAAAATCCATAAAAACCAGATTGGAATCATTGATCGAAGTTAGCCACTTGGTATAATCATTTGAATCATGCACATCCCTTGCCCATTTCGATTCGCCTCCATTCGCAATTGTAGAGATTTCGACTGTTTCAGTTTCAAATGAATCTTCATATTTTTTATCAACATCAATGGAAGCTCCCCCTCCATTTCCAAATAAAGATTTATACCTGGCTGATGCGTAAAAACCTATATCAGAACCTGATGATCCACTTTTCTTCCTGCAGCTAAAATTATAATCCAACCTTGCCCCCCATTTTGCTCCAAGCAATACATCTGTTCCGTATTTACTGATGATTTCATTCGGTGTTTTTGAATTCAGGTCAGCTAAAAAAGCAGCACTGGCATAATCACTCAGATCGGAAGGAAAATTTCGACCTTCTACTTTGTAACCATATTTAGTAGTATAACTTGAACTTGTTGCAAAAGCATAACTTTCGGAACCGGTACGTTCAGTTGAAAACCTTGCAGCAACCTCTCCCTTGAACCCACCATATTTGGCATCAGCTTTAATATTAACACACAAACTTTCCTGATAAGCCGTAGAGGAGCTTCCGCTACGGGTATTGTCATTGGTATATTCAACCACGTCTGTTAATATCTTGCCATCATCGTGAAGTCTGGCAAAATCTAATACCGGGCTGAAAATATTGTCAACCACAGCATACCCCCCTGTAATGTCGTAACCCCGTCCAAGATATGACATATTTGTGGAATGCGTAGTTCCACCGGACATAAGCATTACCCTTATTGAAGTTCTAAAGCTTTTCACTTCGCCATAGGATATTCCAGTTTTATTGATGGCATAAGCCTTATAAAAATAGTCAACATCAGCAAACAAATCAGATAGTTCACTGAAAACAAAACCACTGGCCGTCATGTTCCCGGTAATTTTTAAAGCAGTACTATCGGGACAATTTTCCTCTGTTGAATAAAAGAAGCCACTTTCAGTGATTTCTGACCAGCCATTTGATTTGATGCTGGCTTCCAAAGTAGCTGAATTCGCTGATAGGTTGGACACAGTATCGGTTATTACTACAGGCACCGAAACATTTGCTGCACTGACTCCCGGAATAATAACAAACTGTTTTTTACCAAGGAATAAAGTATCTCCTGTTGCCGATAATCCTAGGGTAACAAACGATTTTGTAACAGCATCCTGATCTTCGGTAGGATCCTTTAAATTCTTTATTTGACCATCGGCCCAGTTATCCTTCTGAATAACATCGGCCAGTGACTGATTTTCAGATAGAACATTTTCAGCTGTTTTAGCATGTAATGAATATGGAACACTTACAATCTGAGAAGTTCCTTTTATGGAATAGTTGGTACCACCATCAGGGTCAGTAGCTGTTTTAATGAAAAAAGGTCCGTCGGACCAATCGATGGTAGAAAAATCTCCGGATAATACTTCACCCTCGCCAATATAAAAAGTAATTAATCCATTGGGATTGGTCATTGTACTTTGCTGCTCTGCATAGATTTCAGTTCCATTTTCGGATCCCTGCAACAAACTAATCTTTGTTGTTACATCCTGACTAACAACTAATTTATTATCAGTATCCCGTAAAACGGCTTGATAACTTATACGTTCGGGTGCTTGCCCTAAAACACTGATGCCTATTAATAAAATGATATAAAGTATGGTTATTTTTTTCATGGTTACTATTTTTTTACAATTTTAAAACTCTTGATTTCCTCATCATTCTTGTTCACAGTTAAGAAATAGGTTGAAGGGGCATAATGGTTAACTTCAATCAGCGTTTCACTGTTGATAATCATTTCACGCTTCAACAGTTGCCCTTTCATGTCATACAGCTTAAAACTTAATTGCCCTGATTGATTGGATGGCATCGCTGTATGCTTTAGAATTAAGAAGTCAGCTGCAGGGTTAGGATAGACAAAAACAGCAAGTTCAATGACTGCTGATACTGTAATACCATCAATCACTCCTATTTCATAAGCATGTTGAACTCCCTGTGAAACGCAACCAACACTTCCAGAGTTCATTGTGAAATTAACCAAACCAATGGTATAGCTCAAACTACCTCCGTTTCCGGAAGCATTTCCCCCGGCAGAAGCAAAGTCTGCTTGGGCAGATAATCTTGTGACCCCAAAGAATAACAAGATTATGACAAAGAAATTTGAAGAATTTTTTCTCATAGAGGTAGCATTAGGTTAGAATATTGGTTGAATAAAAAATACGAAAACAGTTAAGTTGTTAATTTCTATAAAGCTACTAAGTTATTTAATACATGTATGTATTATGTTTAATTTTTTTAAGAAATTAAAACATCAACAACAGCGCTACTTCTATATCGATTATTTCTGATTTTGAACATGTAAAAGAAGGCCCTCGCAGGCATCTTCCAGCAAGTCGAGCACCAGTTCAAAACCTGCTGCACCTCCGTAGTATGGATCCGGTACCGAAGTATGGTTTGACCGCTTGGCATAGTCGGTCATTTTTGATATTTTTTTGACATCGCCGGCATTTCGGGCCATGGCTTGTAAGTCGCGAAGGTTTTGATCGTCCATGGCAATGATGTAGTCGAAACGGTCAAAATCAACAGCCGGATGGATTCTGCGCGAAATGCTGGTCAGGTGGTAGCCCCTTTTGAGGGCATGTTGCTGCATGCGGGCATCGGCGGGCTCACCGCTATGGACAGCAATGGTACCGGCCGAATCAATGTCGAAGGCTTGTTCAAGCCCGGCTTTCTTTACTACTGCTCTAAACACGGCTTCGGCGCTGGGTGAGCGGCAAATGTTCCCCAGGCAAACAAACAAAACACTTTTCTTCATGCCAGATTCTTTGAAGCCAAAATTAATGTTTCCTGCCTTATTCACAACTACAACTGAGCAAGGCCAGGATTGGGAAATTTCCAAGCCATGATATTATCATTAGTTATGTCTTGACTTTGAGATAGGTTGGAGGATTAGTCAGGCCCTGACTTCGAGTCAGAGCCTGACTCCTTCGTGGGGGCATTCAACCATAAATTTTCGTCATTCACCGAATTATTTTTCCTGAAGAAGTTTAGAGGGCTCACTTTTGGGCTAATTATTTTATTAGCCATCAAACACAAACTTCTTTTCAAATGAAAACAACACTTAGCATCTTTTTTGCGCTCCTATTCATCCATTTTATTGCAGGGGCGTACAATGTCGAAAGCAATTCAGCGGTATTATCGGGCAACACGGTATCGGGAAGGATCATCGATCAGGCATCCGGACAGGCCCTTGAATACGTGAGCGTTGCTTTATACGACAACACCGATTCGAGCCTGGTAACCGGTACCATTTCAGATGCCAGCGGAGCCTTTGCCCTCACCCAAATTGCTCCCGGTACTTATCATCTTAAAATCACCTCCATTGGTTATGCCGCATATCATTCTGCAGCCATCACCTTAAGTAAAGCAGAAAAAAATGAAAACCTGGGTGATATTGCCTTATCCACCACTTCGAGTGACATTGCCGAAGTATTTGTTTCGGCCGAGAAATCGCGCATTGAATACAAAATTGACAAGCGCGTGGTGAATGTCGACAAGGAACTGAGTGCAAAGGGCGGTACAGCTGTTCAGGCCTTGGAAAATACCCCATCGGTGCAGGTCGACGGACAGGGGAATCTCACGCTGCGCGGAAGTTCAGACTATATCGTCCTGATCGATGGCAAACCTTCGATATTGAAAGGCAGCGATGCCCTGAAACAAATTCCGGCCAACAACATCAAGCAAATTGAGGTCATCACCAATCCCTCGGCTAAATACGATGCCGACGGGCAGGCAGGGATCATCAATGTGATCATGAAAAAAGAACTGATGCAGGGCCTCAACGGTAATTTGAGTGCTGCCTACGGCAATACCGATAAAGCCAGCGCCAATGCAACCCTCAACTTTCGTAAAAAAAACGTGAACCTGTTTGCAGGTTTTGACTATGCCGACAATACCTATCGTGAGACAATCGATGTACAATCCAAAATTACTTTACCGGCATTCAGCCAAACCACCACCGGCACCATCCGCCCTTATTCAAAAAACGAAAACCTATGTTTCAGGGGAGGCCTTGATTGGGAAATCAACCCAAAAAATAATTTGTCGCTCAGTGGTGGATTCAGCAAACAAGGATACGACAACGCATCCAATGCCACATCGGAAGTTTGGAATTCAACCACCAACCAAACAAACACTTACAAAAGCGACATATTGATGGATGTGAAAGGAAACGTTTTCAACGTCAGCCTCGATTATTCCCACCAATTCAGCGAGAAACAAAAGCTCAGCTTCAGCAATCATCTTTCAACCTGGAAGGGTCAGGATGTGAACACCGTGAATGAATACTTCAGCGTTACCAGCATTGGAGCAGATAGTATTTCGGTGATGAATGACTTTGTAAAGGACAACCACAATTTCACCTATCGCATGAATGTCGATTTTGTGACGCCCCTCTTGAGCGGCGAACTGGAAGCCGGCGCTCAATACCGGGTGGAGCCTCGTTATGAAGACCTCCTTTTTCGAGACTTTCGCACCGAAAGTAAAACC
Source organism: Prolixibacteraceae bacterium (assembly GCA_016938055.1). Lineage (GTDB taxonomy): Bacteria > Bacteroidota > Bacteroidia > Bacteroidales > Prolixibacteraceae > Roseimarinus. Next base: position 5,000 of record JAFGVJ010000393.1, on the reverse strand, counting down.
TGGGAGAAGAACGATGAATTTTCGTATGTACTGGACTATGACAATACCATTTACTCGGGCTACTGTACCTATTCAGGTCAATTTCGGGGAATTGGCTATAAGATCGGTCTTCGTTCGGAATATTTCATGCGTTCAATTGACCTTAGCACTGAGGAAGCGTCCATCGACTATAACAAATTTATGTTCTACCCAAGTGTTCACCTCTCAAAGGACTTGAACGAAAAGAACCAGATACAGGCCAGCTACAGCCGCCGGATCAATCGTCCGCAACCCTGGGTATTGAACAACACCCCCAAATACCTCGACACCAGAAACGTGATGAAAGGCAGTCCCTATCTGATTCCTGAATTCACCGATGCTTTTGAATTGAATTATCGTTCGAGCCACGAGAAGGTCACCTTTTGGTTGAATACTTATTTCAGAAACACCAGCAATGCACTTTCAGCGTTGAGGATCATGGGCGATGACGGTACCATGTACCATACCTTGTCGAATTCGAAAAACCAGCAGGCTTATGGTGCCGAGACCGGTGCCGATTTCAAATTGTTCAAGTGGTGGAACCTGAACACCAACGTGAATGTGTACAATTACAAGCTCACCACCACCATCACCAATGTTGATAAATTGCAGGAAGTAATTACCTGGGATGCCCGAATGGTAAACAACTTCAACCTGAAATGGGGAACCCGCTTGCAGGCTACAGCCTATTATCGCGCACCAGGTGTCGACCCGATGGGCAAAGTGAGTGGAATCACCTATGCCGGACTGGCTGCCAACCAATCGTTATTGAAAGGGAAACTTAACCTGAACATCTCGGCCCAAAACCTTCTGAAAATGAAATACACTTACGACACCAAAACCGAACAATTCGATAATCAGTATATCATTCAGGAGGAAGGTCCCATTTTTATGGCCAGCATTACTTACAACTTCAATAACTTTCAACATAAAAACAGGGGCCGATCCGACGATTTACAATTCAAAGGGGGCGGAGGTTTTTGAAACTAACAAGATAAGTGAAATCCAATATACAAATTTGAAATGAAAAACAAAGTGTTGCTGTCCAAAGAGATGGAAACCTTGCTGATCCCGCTTTACGGGAAAGCAATGGCAAGCACGAAAAAGCGGCCCATACTGATTGACTACAAAGCCCGTGAAATAGTCGAAAACATTGAGTACGATTTTGGCGCACTGAAAATTCCTGCCAAAACCAACACTATGATGTGTATGCGGGCCAAGCTCCTCGATGATTTCACCATGAAGTTCCTTGAAAAGAAAATGGATTGTGCCGTGTTCCACCTGGGGTGCGGGTTGGACGGCCGTTACTACCGGGTAAACAACCCTAAGGTTAATTGGTACGACCTCGATTTCCCTGAAGTAATATCAATTAAGGAGAAATTTTGCCCTGAGACGAATAAATATCACCTGATTGCTTCATCGGTAACCAACTGGAAATGGATCGAAGAAATCCCTGCCCATCATCCACACAATCTGGTCATTGCCGAAGGTTTGCTCATGTACCTTAGGGAAGAAGAGATCAAAACCGTTTTACTTTTACTGAAAGAAAAACTGGGCAGTTACACCCTCATTTTTGATGCCTTCAACACCTTCACTGCCAGAAAAGTGAACAACCACCCTTCCATCAAAAAAACAAAGGCCACCATTCATTGGGGCATTGACGATGCAAGCGAAATCACCCGCTGGATGCCCTACGTAACTTTCGTGGATGAACGCTTCTTTACATCGAACGAGGTGATACAAAAAATGGGATGGGAAATACGATGGATGTATCAATTAGCCCATCTCTTCCCCTTAGCCCGAAATGCCCAAAGGATATTGATTTACAACATTGAAAAACAATAGTCAAATGTTTTTGCCATGAAAACACTTTTTATTTTTTCTTTATTGATTACACTCACAACAAGTTTGTTTGCCCAAAACCTTAGCCAGGTGGTGAAAGGAAAAATCATTGATCAGGAAAGCAAAACCGAACTGATCGGGGCCACCATTATGCTGCTTAACAACGAAACACTCATCGGAACATCGACGAACATCGACGGGGTCTTTAAAATGAATGTACCGCTCGGGCGGCAATCGTTCAAGGTGAGTTACATCGACTACGAAGACGTAACTATTCCAAATGTTCTGGTGAGCAGCGGCAAAGAAATTGAGCTCACCATCGAAATGCGCGAATCCTTTTCGAAGATCAACGAGGTAGTGGTTACTGCCAATGTGGACAAAACAGTTAGCCTGAACACCATGGCCAGCATCAGCGCCCGCCAGTTACGCTCCGAAGATGCCTCGCGCTATGCCGGTGGATTTTACGACCCGGCACGCATGGTCAGCGGTTTTGCTGGCGTTGCTGCCACCGAAGGCGACGGCACCAACCAAATTGTGGTGCGCGGAAATTCCCCCCGCGGTTTGTTGTGGCGCCTCGAAGGGATTGAAATCCCCAACCCCAACCACTTCCCCGACGGGCAGGGCGATTCGGGCGGTGCTTTTTGCATTTTGAGTTCTTCCGTTTTAAGCAGTTTCGATTTTTATTCCAGCGCCTTTCCGGCTGAATATGGCAATGCCTACTCGGGTATCATGGATTTGAACATGCGCAAAGGGAATTCCGACAAACGTGAGTACAGTTTGATTGTAGGTTTAGTGGGCACTCAATTGTCGATGGAAGGCCCTTTCAAAAAAGGATACGACGGATCTTATTTAATAAGCTACCGCTATTCCAATTTTGGGCTTTTGAACCGTGCCGGGTTGTTAGGATTGGCCGAAAACCATTTGCCACCGCTGTTTCAGGATTTGAATTTCAACGTTTACCTGCCCACAAAAAAGGCTGGCTTGTTTAAAATATTTGGCTCTGGTGGTAACAGTTGGACGGGTTGGGAAGCTTATCAGGATTCATCGAAATGGTTCAGTTGGGACGACCGGAAGGATGACCTTGAAAACCACCTGATGGGCGTGCTCGGTTTGAAACACACTTACAATTTTAAAGACAATAAAACATATATCAGAACGGTGGTAGCCCTCACCCATCAAAGCGATTCCCTCAGTACCACTTTTTTGATGGACGGGTACGAACCGCTGAATGCTTACAACAGCCATTTTGCATACGATGCTTTTCGGGCCAATATGCTGGTGAACCACAAATTCAATTCCCGTAACAGCGTTCGTGCCGGGGTAATTTTTAACCAACTTTATTCCAACATGTATTCCAGGAAATACAATTGGAGCACCGAACAGCAAGAGGTTCAAATCGACCAATCGAACCACACGTATCTGGCACAAGCTTACCTTCAGTGGAAGTACCGTATTACGGAGAAAATGGAATTGAACACCGGCTTACACGCCATGTATTTTGGCTTGAATAACGATTATTCCATAGAACCACGCCTTGGCTGGAAATGGAATTTTGCCAAAAACCAATCGATCAGTGCAGGCTTTGGCATGCATACCCGAACCGAAAACATTCCGGCCTATTTTGCCGATGTGATCAATGATAATGGCGAAATTGGTGAATTCAACCGGAACCTGAGTTTTACCAAATCGCTCCACAATGTGATCGGCTACGATTGGAGCATTAACAAAGACCTGAGGTTGAAGCTGGAAGCCTATTATCAACACATTTACAATGTTCCGGTGGTTGATACGCTTAACAGCACCATGTCGGCACTGAACTTTGCCTACGGTATCCCCGATGTGGTGTTAACCAACAAGGGAACCGGAAGAAACTACGGGATGGAATTCACCCTCGAAAAATTCTATTCCAACAACTATTATTTTCTGTTCACCACCTCGCTTTTCGACAGTAAATACCTGGCCAACGACGGCAACTGGTACAACACCGTTTACAACAATCAATACTTAACGAACTTCTTGATAGGGAAAGACTTTAAGGTAGGAAAAGAGAAACAAAACATTCTTGGAGTGAACCTGAAAGCCTTGGTGCGCGGTGGTTTCCGCTACACACCCATCGATTTTGAAAAATCGATAGCAGCAGGTGACGAGGTATACGACTGGAGCCGAAGTTTTGCTGAACAGTTTCCGCTGTACAACCGATTCGATTTTGGGATGAATTATCAGCAAAACCTCAAAAAGTGGAACTGGTCGGTTGCCCTGAATATTTTGAATGTGCTGAATCAGCAGAACATTGCCCAGTATTACCTGAAACACAACGATAAAACCAACGAATATAGCATAGCTGGTATTTCAGGATTGGGTTTGGTTCCCAACCTAAATTTTAAGATAGAGTTTTGATTTCTTTGAAAACACCAAAACACCATGAATAACAATCTTTTTAAAATTGCAGCGGGCTGCGGCCTGCACTGTGCCACTTGTACTTTTTACATTGGTAGCACCGAGGATCGCGAAAGAAGCGAAAAACATGCAAAACGTTTCGAAGTACCCATTGAAGCCGTAACCTGCTATGGCTGCAAAAGTGAAAAACATTCGGCTTATTGCCAATCGTGCAAACTCATCCAATGTTTGAACAACAAAGGATTGGATTACTGCGGCGAATGCAGCGAATATCCCTGCCAGGCATTGAAAGATTTCAAGATGGAACGCCCACATCGCAACGACCTTTTCATCGACATGCAACTATTAATGGAAAAAGGACTGGATGAATGGAACGAACTGGTGCGCAGGAAATACACCTGTCCCGAATGCGGCACCCTGAATTCAGCTTACGACCTGGTCTGCCGGAAATGCGGTAACAAACCCTCGTCGGAATTTGTCAAACAAAATACGGTCGCAATCATGAAAGCATTAGGGCTCTCCAATTAGATGGATTCATAAATTTATGTTTAATTTTACTGAAACAACAAGCAAAAAAAATTAGCGATGATTATTTCAACTACAGAGAACATTCCCAACAAAGAGATTGCAGCAATTTTGGGAATTGCACGGGGAAGTACCGTCAGGGCACGTAACATTGGCAAAGACATTTTTGCCGGGTTAAAAAACATTGTGGGTGGCGAAATTGATGAATACACCCAGTT
>JAFGVJ010000392.1 GCA_016938055.1 Prolixibacteraceae bacterium | reverse complement strand
GGGTAGGGCTCTTTCATCGTTTCGGCAAAGTATTGACAATGATTTTCGAGCCTGACTTTTTCTTCGTTGATGTCGAGCCGTTCGAGGTAAAAAATCAACTCTTGTTCAAAGCGGTTGGGATCATTTTGAACATTGTTTTGAAGTTCTTTGAGCGAATCTGTTAATTTGGTTTTTACCTTCTCGATACGCTCTGTCTCAAAGGGGCTTACCTGGTTTTTCCAGGTAATGATGGACTCCAGTTGTATGAGCATATCGGCTTCAAGTGCTGCACCTTCCTGATCCCTGAATTGGTCGAGGTGAACAATGGCTTCTTCAATTTTTTGCAGAATCAGGGACCATTCTTCCTCGTCGAGTTCTTCGTGTTCGGTTTTCACTGCATCGGGCAATCGCAGGATGGTTTGCATGGTCACTTCCGAAATGTCCATCCCCAAATCGTTATAAATAGTTTTCAACTGATCATAGTATCGTTTGACAATGGACAGATTGATGGCTGAATTGGATTCTTCCCCTAAACTCTCGTTGTACATGTTGAATTCAATTTTTCCCCTGATCAATCGATCTGAAATCAATTTTCTGATTTCTAAATCTTTTGCCTTGTAAGTACTGGGCAAACGGGAATAAATATCGAGCTGTTTGCTATTGAGTGATTTGATTTCAATGGTAATTTTTTTGTTGGGAAGTTCACATTCGGCTTTACCAAAACCGGTCATCGATTTTATCATAGAAACTTTGAATTTTGACGCTAAATTAATTCTTTAAGCCGAATTGAGCACCATTCACCCAAGTTTTCAGACATTGGGCTGGATTTCCGGGTCTTTTTGAATGTCATAAGCCACGAAAGAGATGTAATCAACAACGTGTTCGGAATGGCTTACTTCGCCTGAATGTCCCCTGCGCAACAATTCAATGGTGGGTTTCACGGTAACTAGTTTCAGGTATTCAATCAGTGTCATGATGGGACCATAACCACATGCACTGATGTGATGTTTTTTCACCTGGTGAAAGCATTCATCACTGGCCAGTTTGAGAATCTGGTCAATAAGGTGTTGGTCTTTGGCAAAACCTTTTTCAGCCTTTTCGTAATGTGAAAAATCACTGGATGCAATGAGTACAATTTTTCTGCCTGTTTTTTGTTTCGCCTGGTAGATGATTCTGGCCAGTTCTCTGGCAGTGTCGGGATGCTGGTGGTTCATGGTAATCATTACTATCCGAAACGGATGCTTGATGAAATGTTGCAACATTGGGAGCTGCACTTCACCTGAATGTTCCAGCTCATGGGCAGCATCGTTGGGTTGCAGGTTCATGGCCTCCAAAAATTCAAGGTCCTGTTCTGCTTTTCCAAGCGGAGTTTCCCAATAATGTGCCGAAGAGGAATTGTACAAACCACTACCTCTTCCGCTATGGTTGGGATTGATGATGATAAATGTTTCGAAGCTGAGTGGACTGCGCTTCAATAATTCATAAAAATGGATGGCATGATAGCCCGAATACTGAAATCCGGCATGCGGAACAATGCCTCCGTGAATATGATGTGTGGCCAGGTGCAGATTCATTTTAGGGGTTTCGACCTTGGTTATGAACTGTAACATTTGCTCCAGACCTGAAGTTGAATCGGGATAAAATTTTCCGGCAAACTGTGCTCTCCGAATATGATCGTTCATGATGAATAATGTTGAATAACCTGTGTATTGCATTGAATACATTTTCCTTCGGCTGTGATGCCCTTGGGGACAATGTGATAGTAGGTTCTTTCAATCAAGGTGCTTTTGCATACCGGACAATAGGTATTGCTGTGAATCTCGGTGGCCATGTTGCCCAGATAAACATGGTTCAGGTAACTTTTGGCGATGTCGTACAAGTTGAACAGTATTTCAGGCGGAGTGGGGTACTGGTTCAGTTCATAGCGAGGAAAGTATCGGCTGAGGTGTAGTACAGTGTTTTCTCCCAGTTCGTTGACAATCCATTGACACATGTTTTCAAATTCGTCTTCATCGTCGTTGATGGTGGGAATCACCAGGTTGGTCAATTCAAGGTGTTTCCCCGACTTTCCTACCTGTTTGATGGTCTCAAGCACCGGCCCTAAAGTTGCTTTCGAATATTTCTTGTAAAATTTTTCATTAAACCCCTTTAAGTCAATGTTGAAGGCATCGATGTATTCCAACAGAATTTCCAAAGGATCAGGATTGATGTAGCCATTGGTGATCATGGCTGTTACCAGGTTGTTTTGTTTCACTTTTCGGGCAACATCGAGCATGTATTCGTAATTGACAGAGGGTTCGTTATAAGTAAAGGCAATGCCAATATTGTGTTTGGCTTTTTGTGCCGCTTTCAGCAAATCGTCGGGCGAAAGGGTTTTGATCAGCACTGGCTTTCGATTGTCGCACTGTGAAAGTGCATGGTTTTGACAAAACAAACAATGCAGGTTACATCCTGTTGTTCCCACCGATAGAATCTCTTTGCCCGGATAAAAATGATAGAGCGGTTTTTTTTCAACCGGATCGAGTTCAAATGCTGCGATCCGGCCATATACTTCGGTAGAAAGGATTCCGTTTCTGTTCCGTCGGGCATGACAATTTCCAAACCGGCCTTCCTCAATTTTACAGTAGTGTGGGCAAAGCTTGCAAAGGACCTGGTTGTTGTCAAGCCGGGAATAAAACATGGCTTCATGCATGGTCTCAGGTTTTGGTACAAGTTATTCCTATTAACATATTAAAACAAGCAAATGAAAAATTATTCCTGATAAAATATTTTTGGGCACCTGATGAGGATCCCCTGGAAATTCACAATTATTTGCCAATTTTGGGCCCTATGTCAGAGGTCCATCAATTGATACATCAGAAAACTTTCGGACACAGTGAATTGGTTCAATTGCTGAAAGTAAAGGGAGAGGAGCGTCAACTGCTTTTTTCACGTTCGGCAGAAATCAAATTGAAAGAAGTTGGACGGCAAGTTTATTTCCGGGGCCTCGTTGAATTTTCCAATGTTTGTTCCAAGGATTGTTATTATTGTGGCATCCGTAAGTCCAACGGGGCCGTTTCGCGTTACAACCTGAATGATGAAGAAATACTGCACGCTGCAAAACTTTGTTATGAAAATAACTTTGGTTCAATGGTGCTACAGTCTGGCGAAGTGAGCTCTCCTGCATTTGTTGATCGGATTGAACGTTTGCTGAAGGCGATCAAACTACAGACTAACAACGAATTGGGAATAACTCTTTCGTTGGGTGAGCAAAGCGAAGAAACTTACCAACGCTGGTTCGAAGCCGGTGCCCACCGTTATTTGCTGCGCATTGAAACATCCGACCACAGTTTGTATCGGAAACTGCACCCTGCCGATCATGATTTTGATGCCCGCCTGGCTTGCCTGAAATCCCTTCAAAAAATTGGATACCAAACTGGAACCGGTGTGATGATTGGCTTACCTTTTCAAACGGTGGAACACCTGGCCAACGATCTGCTTTTTATGCAACAAATGAACATCGACATGGTGGGGATGGGACCCTACATTGAGCATGCCGAAACGCCTTTGTACCAATATCGTGACTCCTTGTGGAACCTTGACGAACGTTTCGATTTGACCTTGAAAATGATTGCCATCCTTCGCATCATGATGCGTAACATCAACATTGCTGCCACCACTGCCCTGCAGGCCATTGATCCGATGGGAAGAGAAAAAGCTATTCGTATCGGGGCCAATATTATCATGCCCAACATAACTCCAGGTCGTTACAGGAATGATTATGCCCTGTACCAGAACAAACCTTGTGTTGATGAGGATCCGGAAGATTGCATGGGTTGTTTGGATGCACGTATTGCTTTGGCCGACAGCGATATTGGTTACGGACAATGGGGCGACTCCCCGCATTTTAAGCGTAGAAATACAGCTAAACAGTGACTCTTTCTGTCATCAAGCTTTCAATCAATTGTCCTTCGGTTGAAAAATTCGCGGCACTTTCAATTTTCACCCTGATAAACTGACCAATCAGGCTTTCATCATCTGAAGCAATCCGAACAATGATTTTCCCCTCGCTTAAAGCCGAAAGATAGCCTCCCTTCCGATCTTTTTTCACGACCAGGGCTGTCAAGGTTTTTCCAATGAGTTGCTGGTTGTATTTCAACGAGACCATTTGTAGTTGTTCACTCAGCTTTTGCAGGCGTTCTTTTTTGGTTTCATGGTTGACATCGTCGTCCCAGCGTGAACTGGCAGCTCCTGGACGGGGTGAATAGCGGGCAATGTAGGCCATGTTGAATTGAAATTCGTTCAGCGCTTTGACGGTATTTTCAAACTGGTCATCGGTTTCGCCTGTGAAGCCAACTATGATGTCGGTAAAGATAGTGGCTGTGGGTAGCAAGTCCCTGATGGAACGAATGATTTTGCGGTAGTCACTCAAGTTGTGTTTACGGTTCATCCTGATCAATACCTTGTCGTCGCCACTTTGCAGTGGCAGGTGAATTTGCTTCGCCAGGCAATCGTATCGGGCAATCATCTCCAGGACTTCAATTTTCATGTCGCGCGGATGGGGCGAAGTAAAATATACCCAGAATTTTTTGCCGCTTTGTTCCCCAAACGCTCCAATTTTCTGTAGCAAGTCAGCAAAGGAGCATTCTTCGCCCTTTTTATCAAAACCATAGGAATTGACGTTCTGTCCAAGTAATGTGATGGTTTTATATCCCTTTTCTACCAACGATTTCAATTCATCCAGAATATCTTCAGAGGGGCGGGATACTTCGCGTCCACGGGTGTAAGGCACGGCACAGAAAGTACAGAATTTGTCACAACCGTTCTGAATAGGAATGAACGCTTCAAATTTTGACTGATAATTTGGTTTTGCTTCCCAGAAACCAGCGATGTTTTCTTCAGGTTTCTTGATAAGCAAGGGCATTCCAATTTGGTG
>JAFGVJ010000391.1 GCA_016938055.1 Prolixibacteraceae bacterium | reverse complement strand
CCTGGCCATCATTGCCGGTTTGCGCTACTCGGGTTTCCTGCTTACCGGCCCCGATGTGGTCAACACTTATTCCGACAATGCCCCCCGCAATGAGGAAACCCTCATCGCTAGCACCAGCTACGGGAACAATCAAGTGGTCAACAACGACCACGGTCTGGAACCGCGTGTGGCGCTCCGTTACGAAATGGATAATTCCAGCTCCATTAAAATGGGAATCAATCGCAACCGGCAGTATGTCAGGCAAATTTCCAACAGTGCCTCCATCACACCAGCCGATTACTGGAAAGCCAGCGATCCCTATTTGAAACCGCTGATGGCCGATCAGTTATCGCTGGGCTATTTCAGAAACTTCGAAAACAACACCTACGAAACTTCGCTGGAAGTGTACTACAAAGACATTCGTAACGAAGTGGATTACAAAAACGGGGCTCGCCTGATTTTAAATGAGAACCTCGAACAAGTGCTGATCCACGGTATTGGCTATGCATATGGCACCGAGCTGATGATCAAAAAGAACAAGGGAAAAATGACCGGCTGGCTGGCTTATACCTATTCCCGATCGTTTAAAAAAATTGACGGGGAATTTGCCGAAGAGAAAATCAACAATGGCCAGTGGTACAAATCGAATTACGATAAACCGCACGACCTGACCTTGGTGATGAACTACAAACTGTCGCGCCGTTTCACTTTTTCATCGAATTTTACTTACAGTACTGGACGGCCCGTAACCCTTCCCGAGGAAAAATACCAATTGAGTACCTATGAAATGGTGGCTTACTCCGACAGGAACAAATACCGCCTCCCCGATTATCACCGGCTCGACATGGCCATCACTTACGAGGGGAGCTTGCTGAAAAAGCAGGCCTGGCGCAGCAGCTGGACCATTTCGGTGTACAACTTGTATGGCCGGAACAATGCCTTCTCGGTGTATTACGACAAACAGAAACCTTCGTATCAGAACGATTACCGGACTTATTCGATGTACAAATTTGCCATCATCGGGGTACCGGTGCCTTCTTTTACTTATAATTTTTGGTTTTAAGCATGAAAGCAATTCAATCAATCACCCGATATAGTCTCATGGCCCTGACCCTGCTGGCACTGGCCTGTGAAGACACCTACATCCCCGAAATTGAAAGCACTGCCAATTCCCTGGTATTGGAAGCCATTCTGACCGACAAGCCCGACATTATGAAACTGAGGTTGAGCAGGACTGTCCCCTTCGATGGCCGTTCGTTTTTTAATGGCGAACGCGATGCCAGTGTCTGGCTGAAAAGCACCAATAATGAAAGCTATCGGTTTTATCAGGCTTCCAGCGGGATTTACCATTCTGAAGATACTATTCGAACAAAAGAAGGGGTGGGTTATTACCTCGACATTAAAACTGATGATGGTGAACAATACCTTACTGAAGTTGAAGTAATGTTAGCAAAGAACGATATTGAAAAAGTGGTGTTCGAAGATTCCATTCATCACGAAGTAAACTACGACTATTGGGGAGAGCCCTTTGTAAGGGATTTTGATGGCATTTACATTTCAGTTTTACCTCAACAGCCCGAAAACCAGGCTACAGGATACCTCTACAAGTGGAAATCACTGGTCAACTACTACATCTATAGTGTCGAAGCAATGATGGAATTCAGCTACTACTGCTGGAAAAACATCCAGTCCAATACCATATATGTTTACGACTATGACCAATTCATGCAGGGAAACACCTTGAAACTCGACAACATACACTTTCTATCCTACTTCTATCTCTACCCCAGTAACATCGACAGTTCAGAATTCAAAGGCACCATACAGCAGGCTTATGCCAGCAGTTTCTATTATTATATCGAACAGTACACCATTAGTAAAAAGGGGGCCGAATTTTGGGAAAGTGTTAAAAATCAAAGCGAAGCCACCGGCAAACTTTTCGATCCTGTGGAGGAAAACATCAACACCAACATGTATTGTGTGAGCAATCCGGCGCTGAAATGCTATGGATTTTTCAACACCGCTTCATATGCCGAAAGGATCATCGTGGTGGACATTGATGTGAGAAAAATCAAACGTTATTTCACCGTGGAAAGCTTCCCGGTACCCAAAAAGATGGAAGACTGCCTGGAAAATAAAATGTCTGAATTCTGGTATTAAAATTTGAACAATGAAGCAATTGACACAATACCTCCTGATCCTGTTTTGCAGTTTCCCTTTGTTGCTTGAAGCCAACACGGCCCGGTTCGACCGATTACTGCTGCAAACCGATAAAACCAGTTATGTATCGGGCGAAAATATCCGTTTCAAATGCACGTTGGTTCAACAGGCTGCTGTCACCAACAACGTATTGTTTGTGGACATTTGCGGAGAAGGCTATCACATTGCATCGCGCATTTTGAAACCGGAGAACAGCCATTGGAGTGGTTCCATCAACCTGCCCGATACTTTGCAAACCGGTGTTTACCTGCTGCGGGCTTATGTGGGAAACACGCTGGGTGAACCAACTGTTGTTGCAATGCCCCTTGCGGTATTCAATCGTTTTGGAAACAACGAAATCAATCAACAACGTCAAAATAAGAGAGGCTATCAACCAATGCCGCTGGGTTTTAGCACCCAACAGCCCCAAAGCAAAGCATTAAAAATTTCAGCCGCTGCTACAACGGTTCAAGCCGGCAACACCATTTCACTGGAGGTAGAAAGTAGCTTAAAAGAAGCAACAAGCGGAATCTCTCTGGCAGTTTTTAAAACGCCTGAAAGCACTGAAACGCTCAACATTTGGTCAGAAAATTTCGAAGTCTTTCAACCTTCGAACCAAGTGAAAATTTATCCGCAGCTCATTGTGTCCGGAAAGGTTAGCATGAATGATGAACCAGTTGAAAATCTGACCGTGCTACTTTCAGTCCCTGACTCCATTGCCGGAATTAATTATGCCTTTACTGATTCGATGGGTGAATTCAGGTTTATCATCAATCAACTTTATGGTAAAACCGATTTTGTGGTGCAAACCATGGAAAAGCAAAACAATTATCAGCTCCAGCTTTATTCGGGTTTGTTGTTGCCGCCTGCCGAGATTCCCTTTTTTCTTACATCAGCAACTGAAAACAGCGCTTTTGTGCAATTGGCATTGCAACGGGCAGGGATCAACCTGGCTTATGCTTTGCAAGAAGAAAAAATACAGGAGGAGAAACGCACAGCGATTCCCTTTTATGGCATCAGCATCAACCGGATCGACCCAGGGCTGTATGTGCCACTGAACGATTTTAAGGAAATTGCCCTCGAGATCATGCCAACCGTTAAATACACCATGAGCCGCGACAGTGCCCAAGTAAGACTCTGGGATCCTGTTACCAAAGGATTTTACCATAATCCATGGATCCTGGTCGATGGGGTACCCATTTTTCATGCAGGCAGTTTAAATGTATTGCATTCCGAAAAAATCAAGTGGGTTGAAATTCAGCCTCAGGTACGTTGTTTTGGCAATCTATTGATTGAAGGCTTGCTGAGTATCCAAACCGTGAATGGTGATTTTACCGATGTGGAATTCCCCGCCAATGCCCTGCGGAAACAATTGGATACATTTTACGATTTCAGCATGGAAACCCCTACGGCTAAAAGTATTTTTAACGATGTGCTGTATTGGGAACCGGTGCTCAACATGGACGGCGAACGCCTGAGCGTTCCGGTGGAAACATCGCTCGAGAAGGGGAACTACACAGCGGTGGTACAGGCTGTTGACCAACAGGGAACACTGCACCAGCATTTTTTCCAATTTACCGTTGAAACCAAAAACTGAAAACGATGAAAACGAGCCATATACTTCTATCAGTCATGCTGATGACCTTTTTGATCGCCGGGAAAAAAAGTTCCGCACAATTCCCCAATGTGCAGGCCGATCAGCAAGTGAACCTTTATGGTATCCTTTACTATCAACCCCACGGACTCGACGGTTCTCCCTATTTATCGAACGAATGGCGTACCGGTAATGTGAGATTAACCAATGGAGAGGAAGCAAGTTCTGTAAAAATGAAGTTGAACATCCTGACCAACGATTTGGTGTATTACAATGAATACTTCAAAAACCTGTTCCTTGCCGACAAGCTTACGGTAGCATCCTTCGTCATGAAAAAAGATCAGCCCGACAGCATGTTGTTTATCAAATACCAGGGACCAGAGCTGGGATACCGACTGAAAAAGAATGATTTTGTGCACCTGGTCCATGCCGGTAAAATCACCCTGCTCGTCAAATACAGTGCCGATGTATCGGAAGCCAACGACATCACTTCACGGGATAAAATTTATCCCCGCAACTATTACTTTGTGGTGTACGAAAATAGGGTTACTGAAGTGAAAATCAAGCTAAAATCTATCACAAAAGCCTTCCCCGAGCACAAGAAAGAAATCAAAAAGCTGGCAACATCCATTCATTTCAGAAACAATTCTCTTGGCAAGCTCAAGCAATTGGTGACCGTCTTTGAAGAAACACTTTGAAAGGATCAGTTATCTGAATTCATTCCAAATTTGTCCCTGATTTGAAAATTTCGGGAAAATTCGACTTTTCAGGTTAATTGTTTTGAAGCCTTTGCCGGTGAAGATTTGAACCCTCCAAAATCACCCGGCCAATCATCATACTTCTACAAAAGCCTTTAATGACGGCAGTTTGGCCCCTTGCAATGCTTTGGTTACACCGAGTTCATTCTTTATATTTGCTTGCTTTTGAAAAAAAGGATCGTTAAAACAAAGTAAACCTTACAACGGATCAGCAAATAGGCCTTGAGCCTGCAACAAGATGAACCGTGTAAAATATTGACCAAATCTAAATTGAATTGATATGAAAACGTACAAGATCATCGTGCTGGCCAAACAGGTGCCCGATACCCGGAATGTTGGGAAGGATGCCATGAAGGCCGATGGAACGGTGAACCGTGCAGCACTTCCTGCCATCTTCAACCCTGAAGACTTGAATGCCCTGGAACAGGCACTCCGCATCAAAGATGAATATCCGGGTTCAAGCATCACCCTGTTAACCATGGGCCCCGGACGTGCAGCCGATATCATTCGTGAAGGGATGTTTCGCGGTGCCGACGATGGCATTTTGTTAACCGACCGTGCTTTTGCCGGATCCGATACATTGGCCACCTCTTACGCCCTTTCGAGGGCCATTGCCAAATACGGCGAATTCGACCTGATTGTTTGCGGCCGGCAGGCCATCGACGGGGATACCGCCCAGGTAGGCCCGCAGGTTGCTGAAAAGCTGAAATTACCACAAGTGACCTATGTAGAGCAGGTGCTGGAAATGCATCCCCAAAGCATTGTCATCAAACGCCGGCTCGACAACGGGGTGGAAGTGGTGAAAGCCCCCCTGCCCTCCCTGATCACCGTGACCAGCTCGGCCCCCGAATGCCGTGCCCGGAACGCGAAAATGATCATGAAATTCAAACATGCCAAAACTGTCACCGAACGTCAGGATCAGAACGAAGACTACCTCAGCCTTTACAACGATCGTCCCTACCTGAACATTCAGGAAATGACCGCTGCCGATGTGGAAGTCGATCCCAAACAACTCGGGCTTTCAGGCTCACCCACCAAAGTAAAGAAAATCGACAATGTGGTGCTGCAGGCCAGCGATGCCAAGCGCATTGAAGCCACCGATGCCGACATCAACCTGTTGATGAAGGAGTTGATTGATAGTCACACCATAGGATAAACCGACGAATTATGAACAACCTATTTGTATACATCGAATTAGAAGACGGCATCATTGCCAACGTGAGCTTCGAATTGTTAACCAAAGGAAGGGCCCTGGCCGATGAACTGGGCTGCAAGCTCGAAGCCGTGGTCATTGGCAGCGGGCTCGATGGCATCGAGAACCAGTTGTACCCTTATGGTGTGGATGTGGTGCACATTGCCGACGATCACCGTTTGGCCCCCTACACTACCCTGCCCCACACGGCCATCATTTGCAAGCTGTTCGAAGCCGAAAAACCACAGATTGCCCTCATGGGCGCCACACCCATTGGCCGCGACCTTGGCCCGAGGGTTTCATCGGCCTTGTACAGCGGCCTTACTGCCGACTGTACCAGCCTCATCATCGGGGAACACGAAGACAAGAAAGAAGGAAAAAAATACGACCAACTGCTGTACCAGATTCGTCCGGCCTTTGGCGGGAACATCATCGCCACCATCATCAACCCCGAGTGCAGGCCGCAGATGGCTACCGTACGCGAAGGCGTGATGAAAAGCGAAATCCGTTCCAAAACCTACAAGGGAAAAGTGAAGAAAATTGATGTTCCCTCCATGGTAAGTGATACCGATTTCGTGGTATCGATCATCGAAAGACACATCGAGCAACGCAAGGTGAACCTCAGTGCCGCACCGGTGATTGTTGCCGGGGGCTATGGCGTGGGCAGCAAAGACAATTTCAACCTGCTGTTCGAGCTGGCCGAAGTACTGGGTGGCGAAGTGGCTGCCTCACGGGCTGCCGTGGATGCAGGTTACATCGATCACGATCGGCAGGTAGGACAAACCGGTGTAACCGTTCGGCCCAAATTGTACATCGCCTGCGGCATCTCCGGACAAATCCAACACCGTGCCGGCATGGAAGATTCGGCCCAGATCATCGCCATCAACACCGATGAACACGCGCCCATCAACGCCATTGCCGATTACGTGATCCATGGCGACGTGATGGATGTGATCCCGAAAATGATCAAATACTATAAAGCAAACAGTAAATAAGGCCTCCCCAACCCCTCCCAAGGAGGGGCTATAGAAGCTTTGAATAAATAAATGCATATTCATTGTTAAACCGAAGCTCATTCGAAGAAACGAGTTCCTCCCCTTGGGGGAGGTTAGGTGGGGCTTCAAAAATTATTTTTTATGGCTAATTATTATACCGACAATAAGGCCCTCAGGTTTCACCTCAAGCACCCCTTGATGGAAAAAATCGTGGCCATCAGAGAAAGGAATTATTCCGAAAGCGAACGCTTTGATTATGCACCTTTCGATTTCGAAGACACCATGGACAGCTACGAAAAAGTACTGGAAGCCATTGGTGGCATTTGTGCCGACATCATCGCGCCCAATGCCGAAAGCATCGATGCCGAAGGTCCGCAGGTGGTCAATGGTCATGTGGAATATGCCCGTGGCACCAAAGAAAACCTCGATGCCCTGATTAAAACAGGCTTGATGGGCATTACCCTGCCCCGTGCATACGGCGGACTGAATTTCTCCATTGTTCCCTACATCATGGCCGCCGACATGGTTTCCCGTGCCGATGCCGGTTTCGTGAACATCTGGGGTTTACAGGACTGTGCCGAAACCATCCATGAATTTGCCAGCGAAGAGCAGAAAAACAATTACCTGCCACGCGTTTGCCAGGGCGAAACCATGGCCATGGACCTCACCGAGCCCGATGCCGGTTCCGACCTTCAGGCGGTAGAACTGAAAGCCACTTACAACGAGGAAAAAGGCGTGTGGCTGCTCAACGGCGTGAAGCGCTTTATTACCAATGGTGATGGCCACATTTCGCTGGTACTGGCCCGTTCGGAAGAAGGCACCCACGATGGAAGGGGTTTATCGATGTTCATTTACGACAAAGCTCACGGGGGCGTTACCGTACGCCGCATTGAGCACAAAATGGGCATCATAGG
>JAFGVJ010000390.1 GCA_016938055.1 Prolixibacteraceae bacterium | reverse complement strand
GATTTTATTCAAGTCGAAATAAATAGAAAAAGTACTGCCAGTTTCATATTCACTTTCGACAGTGATCGTGCCGCCCTGAGCCTCGATGAACTCTTTGCAGATGGCCAGCCCCAAGCCGCTGCCTTCCTTGTTGTTATCCGGCACTCTGAAATACCGGTCGAAAATACGGTCGATGTACTGGGGCGCAATTCCCCGTCCCTGGTCCTTCACGGAGATGATCTGTTTGTTTTGGGTCTCGCTTAAAAAAACCGATATTGTCGAATGATCGTCGGAGTAACGTATGGCATTCGAAATGATGTTTGTTAAAACCCAGGCGGTTTTCTCTTTATCGGCCAATATTTCGGACAGATACTCAGGATATACAATGTTAACGCTGATCCCTTTCTGTTCTGCCAAAGGTTTGGTGGCATTGACCGCGTAGTGCAAAATATCAATTAAACTGGCAGGTAAAATGTTGAGCTGGATATTGCCCGTTTCGGACTGAGCCATATTCAGGAGTTCTGAAACCAGTTTCAAAAGCTTGTTCGAATCTTCTTCACAACTCTTTAATAGGGCAAGCTGCTCGCCATTGAGCACGCCGGTTTTTTCGTTCTCGAGCAATTGCAAACTGAATTTAATGGCCGAAATGGGTGTCTTTAGTTCGTGCGATATGGTTGCAATGAAATTGGTTTTGGCCAAATCGAGTTCCATGTATTTGGTAACGTTTTTCAAAACAATGAAATATCCGAGCAGCTGTTTGTCGTCGCTTTCGCGCGGGTAAAAGGCAATCTCCTGGATTTCTTTCTCAAAGTATACATCCTTGCCTTTTTGACCGACGCGGATTTTTTGATTCTCATGCTTGTTCGATACAATGAGGTCAAGTTCATTGTGCATTAACATCATCTGGCCTATCAGCTCATTACTGGTAGCCATTTCGAGGATATTATGCTCGAGTAATTCATGTTTACCCAGCCCTGCAATTTTCAGGAACTCTTCGTTGACAAGGGTAATTTTCATGCTTTTGTCAAACCCTATGATGGGGTAGGGTATCTTGTTTATCAGTGTTTCGGTGACCTTTTTCTCAGCCATCAATTTTGAAATATTGCTTTTGTTGTATTCATCCAACTTCATGGCCATGGTGTTGTATGCAGTTGCCAGTTCGCCCAATTCGTTATGGTCCTCGAAATTAACCCTTTGGGAATAATCGTTGGCCGCTATCAGTTTAATGCTTTTGATCAGCTCTTTGATCGGGTTGGAGATACTGCCTGGTAAGCTTAAAAAAAGAACCAGTGCAATTGAAAAACAAAACAAACTTAACAGGCTGATAATAAAAGCAGACCTGTTTGCGGTATTCGAAGCAATTGTGTTTTTCTGCTCAATTGCTTTTAGGTTGATCTCCATTATTTCAAACAACACCAACTGAGTTTTTTCAATGGCTGCATCATCGCGAACATTTTTCTTGACCTCATTAAAGTTCGATGTAAGGTTTTGGGTCCTTTCCTTTTCACCAACTTCGGTAATGTTTGCTTTCTGCTTATCCAGGTATTCCTCGAAGGTGCTGAGTGCACTGTCATTGTGCTGAACCTCCGAAAGCGATTTCAACATTTCCTGAATGTAGAAAATGGTTTCCTTGTTGTCCTTCAATATGTTCTCTGATGCTGTTGCCAAAAGATTGATTTGCCTGATGCTTAGCAAGGCCAAAAGGACGATCAAGGTAAAAAGTAAGCCAATTCCCAGGTTGAGTTTTGTTTTTATCCGCATGGTGCTGCTGATTAATTGTTTATCAAAAGTAAGCTTTCAATTCGAAACAGCATTCGTTCCGTCTTTATACTATGACGGGTTTTGTCCCCCAAATAATTGTCCTTAACAAAACCAAAACCGGTATAATTTCCAGCCTTCCGGCCCACATTTGAACAATGTAAGTGAATTCAAGTCCCACTGACATTCCGGGATTTGTAATTCCGCACGAGAGCCCCACCGTACCTTGTGCCGAAGCCGATTCGAAAAGGGCATCGGTAATTGTATAGCCCGGTTCCATGCAATAAAAGGTGATGATAGTAGCAATCATCACGAACAAGAGAAAAATAAACGAGAAGGTAGCCGCAGCGCCCAGTTCTTTGTTCATCTCGTCGGGGAGTAATCGCCTGCCATTGAATTTCGTGATCTTAATTGAGTTTTCTGATGAAAAAAAACTGTTCAGGTGCCAAATCAGTCCTTTAAAAATGAGCAGCACCCTGATTATTTTTATTCCACCAACAGTTGCCCCGGCTGCTCCACCGATTACCATTGCACCCATTACGATGAAGAATACAGATGCACTGTCCCACGAATGTACATCGGATGTTTGCCAGCCGGTAGTGGTTAAAGCACTTATAAATTGAAAAGTCCCTGTTCTGAACGGTTCTGGAATGATGTTGGCACTTGATAGCATCACCGATAGTATGATGCTTCCAACAAAGGAGAAAAGTAGTACCGACCGTGTTTGCAGGTTTGTCCAGAACAGGCTGATTTTCCTTTCGCTAAAGAGCATGAAATAGAAGGGTAACGAAAGTGCACCCAACAGCATTGGCAGCAGGTACAACATCTCCATGGCTTTTGAATGATACCCGGCAATGCTGTCGTCCAGGGTGCTGAAGCCTCCGGTTGATTGACCTGCCATTGCATGGTTGATCGAATCGAATATGTTATCAGAAAAGCGATAATCGGGTAATAAAACAAGCGTTCCAACTACAAGATAAACGAAACTGAAAAGCGTAATACCGAAGTAAATCTTCCATATTGCGCGACTTGTTTCAATGATTGTTGGTTTTAACCTTTCGCCACTCGATTCCGATCCGTAAAGGAAAAGTGCCGTCCTCCCACTCGATTGGTTCAGAATGGCAATGGCCAATACAATGAAACCTGCTCCCCCAAGCCATTGGGCAAACGAACGGTAAAAAAGCAGTCCTTTCCCAATCGATGGTTCATTAACAGCCATCGTCAATCCGGTTGTGGTATAGGCACTCATGCTTTCAAAAAATGCATGGAGCGGGTTTTT
>JAFGVJ010000389.1 GCA_016938055.1 Prolixibacteraceae bacterium | reverse complement strand
TAAAAGTTATACTTTCCAACAAGCATAGCGGCAATGAGCAGGGTGACTGTAATCGTCACGAAAGTGATTAAAATGGGAGTTTTATGTTTCTCTTTCCAGCGGCCGGCATAAACCATTTTCTTTCTCAGAAAACGGTGGTCGAAAATCAGGACCAAACGGTACATTCCCCAACCGATGAGTATGCCTAATAATGCGCCGCCAAGTACATCGAACGGATAATGAACGCCAACATAAATGCGTGAATAAGCGTTGAGAATGGCCCAAATGATCATAACGGCCCAAATCCGACGGCTCTTCGATATGGACGCTGCAAGCACCGCCAGTGCAAAAGAGTTGGCAGCATGCGACGATACAAATCCATACAGGCCACCTTCACCCACCGGTAAATTCAATAATCCCTTTAAAGCAATGGCATGTGAAGGCCTTGGACGTTGAATGAGCATTTTGAACAAGCCCGAAAGCTGATCGCTGAGAACGATGGTTAAGATGAGGGCTAAAACAAGCCAAAGACCTGTTCTCCTGTACTTCATTAATATCACCACCAACAAAACAAGGTACAGCGGAATCCAGGTTTCTTTGCTGGTAAAAAAAGCAAAAAAAGTATCGAAGAAGTCGGAATGACTACTATTTATCCCCAGCAACCATCGGGTGTCCAAGTTATTTAACTGATCAAAAAATGCCATATCAACTGTTGAGCATTTGCCAGATTCTATCTTTCAAACGTTGAATATTGAGCCCGGTTAAGGATGAAATAAAAATATGAGGAATCTGTTTGAATTCCTTACTGATTTCCTCCATCAACTCTTCGTCGAGCATGTCGGCTTTACAAATGGCGAGTAAACGTTGCTTATCGAGCAGTTCGGGATTGAATTTATTCAGTTCGTTCAACAAAATCTGATATTCCTTCATGTGGTTTTTACTATCGGCCGGAACCATGAACAGCAGCATCGAATTTCGCTCAATGTGCCTGAGGAAGCGTAGTCCGAGTCCCCTTCCTTCATGTGCCCCTTCGATAATGCCGGGGATATCGGCCATCACAAATGATTGATTATCGCGATGGCTCACAATGCCCAGGTTAGGCACCAGCGTGGTGAAGGGATAATCGGCTATTTTGGGTTTGGCAGCCGAAACAACCGACAGAAGGGTGGATTTACCAGCACTTGGAAAGCCCACCAAACCAACATCGGCCAGTATTTTTAATTCCATGATGCGCCAGCCTTCAACCAGGGGTTCGCCCGGTTGGGCATAGCGTGGTGCCTGATTGGTGGGTGTTTTAAAATGGGTATTCCCCAATCCGCCACGGCCACCCTGCATCAGTATTCGTTCTTCTTTATCTTCGGTAATTTCGAAAAGAAATTCTTCGGTTTCGGCATCTTTAACCACGGTGCCCAGCGGTACTTCCAATACAATGTCCTCACCATCGGCCCCTGTACTTCGCTGTTTTCCACCAGATTCGCCATGCCCTGCAAAAACATGTTTCTGATATTTCAGGTGAAGCAGGGTCCACATCTGGGCATTTCCACGTAAAATAATGTGGCCGCCACGGCCGCCATCACCACCATCAGGTCCCCCCTTGGGAATGAATTTTTCGCGGCGCATGTGATGCGAACCGGCACCACCATTCCCCGACTTAAAGTAGATTTTTACATAATCAACAAAATTGGACTCTGCCATAATTCCATAAAATTTGCGTAAAGATACAATTTATGCACGGATCACGAAGAACTTCAGCCTTCACTAAAATATGACGAACAACCCAATGAAGTTCACCAACTTTTTTTATATTGGTCATCCGAAACCATCAATGAAAGACCATGTTCAAGCTAAAGGTTAACATTATTTCATTCCTCACTTTTCTCATTTTGTTTTTATTGTTGGTATTTTATATCACCACGTTGGTGAACCGGGTCACTGTTTCCTATGATGTCCATTCGGACAAGGGAGTCTTTGACTTTTCGAAAACCGATTTTGACATTCACAAACTCAATGGTTTGAGCGGCAATGTTGCTTTCTACTGGAACAGGCTCCTTGAACCCGACCAAACCGATCAACAAGAGCCCAATGGCCTCATACACATTCCCGGAATCTGGAACGGATATCCAGTCAACGGTGAAGCCATCGGTGGTTTTGGTTATGCCACTTACCAATTTAAAATTCTTTTACCCGACAATGACCTTTACGCCCTGAAAATCAAAGAATTTGAAAATGCTTACAAACTCTGGATCAACGGGCAATTGATGACAGAAACCGGCATTGTTGGTGAATCAAAAGCCACCATGTCGCCTTCGTGGAAGCGAAAGATGGTGCTGTATAAACCCACCTGCAAAGAGTTGGACGTAGTGATTCAGATCTCCAATTTTCAACACCGAAAAGGTGGCGCCGACGATCTGATGGTTTTTGGAAAAGCCGACAGCATCATCAACTACCGAAATTCACTGGTCGGTATTGAATTGTTTTTGTTCGGGGTCTTATTCATCATCGGTGCGTACCACTTTGTGATGTACTTTTTCATGCCAAAGGATCGTTCATTGCTCTATTTCAGTCTGATTTGCCTCACAATGATCATCCGCTTAATTACCACCGGCGAGAAAATCATCCTGGAGTTTATTCCCACCATCGACTGGTTAACAGCTGTTAAGCTGGAATATTTGTCGTACAAATTGGCTGTTCCCTTCATCATGCTATTTTTCTATCAGTTTTATCGGGACGAAATATCGAAAAGAGTGGTGAAGGTCCTGATCTATCTTGCTGCAT
>JAFGVJ010000388.1 GCA_016938055.1 Prolixibacteraceae bacterium | reverse complement strand
GTCAGCAAGGTAGTTACCTGTCCGTCGATGATGGCGGAGTAAGCGTTGCGATACCCGTCTTTCACGGCCAGTTTCAAGCCTTTACCACTCCTGATTTCGTCGGTGATACGTTCGTAAATCAACACGTTGGCATCAACTGCCATACCCATGGTCAATACAATACCGGCAATACCGGGAAGGGTCAGTACTGCTCCAAATGAGGCCAGTACACCTATCAGGAAGAAAAGGTTGGCCAGCAGGGCTATGTTGGCTACTGCACCGGCATGGTAGCTATACATGAACAACATGTATAAAAGTACCAGCACAAAGGCAATAACAAACGACCACAAACCTGAATTGATGGATTCCTGTCCCAACGAAGGACCTACCACATATTCTTCAACAATGTTTGCCGGAGCAGGCATTTTACCTGATTTCAGCATGTTGGCCAAGTCCTTGGCTTCTTCAACGGTAAAGTTACCGGTGATGTTGGAACGTCCTCCGGTGATTTCGTTTTGAACGGTTGGGTATGAAACCACAAATTCGTCAAGCATGATGGCAATGGATTTGCCCACATTTTCCTTGGTCATCCGGGCCCAAACCTTAGCGCCTTCGCTGTTCATGCTCATGTTGACTTCGGCACTAGCTTGTGACTGACCAAAATCCTGACGGGCATCGGTAATCACTGAACCATCGAGCGGAGCACGTCCGTCGCGGGTGGTCACCCTTAAAGCAATCAGCTGATAAAAATTACCATTCTCATCGAAAGGTTTCATCTGCCAGCGGAAAATCAAGTCACGTGGCAACACGGAACGAACCTGAGGCATGGTCAGGTAATGGTTCACCTTGCTGGTATCGCTGAAATGCGAAAAACCAACAGCGGGTCCGGGGAATAACTGGCCTTGGTTGTTCACATTGGGTGTGAGCACAGCAAAGAGCGGAAAGTCTTTGGCCAGATCGGTATTGTCGGAAATTTCACTGCTATCAGCTTTTGTTTCGAGCTCATCGAGCAGCGACAATTCGCTGGTGGTATCGGCTTCAACAGTGCTTGTTTCACTTGTTTCGTTCTTAACAACAGGACCTTCAATTTCCTTAACAATGCTGTTGACCTCAAGCAGGTAAGGATAAACTTCCTGGTTTTCATAAGTTTCCCAGAATTCCAGCGAAGCTGTTCCCTGCAACAGGTTCCGAACACGGTCTTTGTCTTTTACCCCGGGTAACTCAACCAGGATACGTCCGCGTTGCGACAATTTCTGGATGTTGGGCTGAGCCACACCAAAACGGTCGATCCTGGAACGCAATACGTTGAATGAATTGTCGATGGCCGCGTCGGCTTCCTCACGGATCACATCCAATACTTCGGCGTTACTTGAGTTAAAGTTGATACGGTCTTTCAGTTCAGGAGTCAGGAAGTTGGCAGCCAAACGGGCATTGGGGTCAATTTCCCCATAGGCTTCCCCAAAAAGGGTAATGAAGCCTTCCTGACTGTTTTTCTGCTTTACCTGAGCCATTGCCAGGGCGGCATTGAACGTTGAATCTTTACTGTAGTTTGAAAGCGCCCTGACCAGGTCAACGACCGATACTTCCAGGGTAACGTTCATACCACCTTTCAGGTCAAGACCCAGGTTAATTTCTCTTGCTTTTACCTCTTTGTAAGTATATTTCCGAATTCCCAGAAAATTGTAAACAGTTGTACTGGAAACTGAATCGAGGTAATGTACTTCTCTCAGTTGGTCACCATTGGCCAGCTCAGCAGCTTCTTTTTCAATCTGCTTGGCTTTAAAGGTAAACGACAACTGGTACACACATACTAAGGCCAGCAAAATTGCAAATAGCCTTACAGCACCTTTATTCTGCATTTGATTTAAATTTGTTTGATTCTTTTTCGAACTTTTTTACTGAACGGCAAATATATCTTTTTTTTTATAAAATGAAGGAGAATCAAAAAGCTTAATTCAAAGAAGTTCAAAAGGAAGCATTGAATCATTAACCCATTGGCTATTTTCACTTTAAAATGTTTCGATTGTACCATGAAGTTCCATGAAACTCAACAGTTTTTGAAGTATCTTGCAACCAATTAGCTTAAAAGTGCGTCTTTACGCCAATGAACATCCAACGCAACATGAAGATGAAGCCCTGGCTCCTGAAAATACTAACGATCGCAAGTCTGGTTCCCCTTTCACTCAGGGTAAACGGCAAGGGGCTCGATGCAAGCCAACAAGAGGAAATACCGCCAAGGATCATTCGCACCTGCTGTGCATTTGGCAAGGATGTTGGTCTTGTTGGCCTCCCCTTTGTGAAAATGAGCGATGTGATTGATGTAGCCGATATCGGGGAACATCATTACCTCAGTGGGGGCAACGAGGGCAATGGCATTGTCTATACCCGGCGGGGTGGTTTTATCGACCTGGGTCATTTGCGTGACCTGGCCGACTGGACAGCTTTTCTCCACGGTTTGATCATGGAAAACTGCGGGAAAGCGCACGATGTGGTGCTGGGCAAAGAAGGTGGTGTGAAAAAACTCAGGATTGAAGTCCCTGCCGATTTTAGTGACCACAATGCAGCCTTGCTGGCCGGCCGAATTGCATATGATCTATCGGTATGGCACGAAATTGCCACCTGGTATGGTGCGTCATCGGTCCCCTTTGTGCCGGAGCGATATTCCAGTTTCTCGGTCGAAGACGATTATTCCAACCAGCTGGGCATCCTCTGTGGTGTTAAGGCCATTCTGAGTGATGAACCCTACAACGAAGCCAAGACCAGTATTATTCGCCACACCATTGATTCATTGGGCGTGGTAACATCCATTGATGAAACTTTTCGGGCCATGGAATTGGTGAATGG
>JAFGVJ010000387.1 GCA_016938055.1 Prolixibacteraceae bacterium | reverse complement strand
TTGCAGCATTACAATGTTAAGGTCAAAGTTCACCGGGTTCACCTTTAAACTGCCCATCTGCAAACCCGACCAGTGTAAGAGGTTATCAAGGAGAATGTAAACACTTTTGGCGCTGCTTTTAATATTGAACAGGTATTTTTTCCGTTTTTCTTCATCCAACTCTTCAAAATTTCGATAAAGGACTTCACTCAGGTTTTGAATGCCTCCCAATGGATTGCGCAGATCGTGGGCAATGATGGCAAAAAACTTGTTCTTGTCGGCTGTTAAAGCTTCGATGTGTTGTTTGAGTTGATCGATTTCAAGTTGTTGTTCCCTGATCAGAGACTTCTGAATGCTCATAGTTGAAACCATATATGGCCCGCGACACTTTCTGCGAGCGCCCAAAGAATTTTTTCTGTGTACCGTTAATCTTTTCATTCACCCTCTGAATTTTGCTGATTGGGATTTCAGCATACACCCCTTGAGGAAAGTTAATGCAAAGATGCAAGTGCCGTCTCTTTCCAGTTTTGAAGAAACATTGCAACGTTCATGAAAGTTTAATATATACACAGAAACAATGATAAATTTTTATGAATCTTGAATAGCCAGCATTTTAGTAAACAGGAATTTATCAACATCCGGAGCAGTGGTAAATCAATTTTAAGTTTAATCAATTTTAAGTGATATTTCATGGATATTTTTTCACTTTTCATCTAAGTTATTTTAAGTTCTGTCAAATGGAGGATTTGAATTTTGCAACGCAATTCGGATAAAACCGTCTGTTATTGCGTCGTGAAAATTGAAAAGCGTGTTGATGAAAGTTTGAAGCCTTCCATTTAGAATCTCCAACCAATCGTCTTCATTCAAGTTTTTCGTCTTAAAACCTCTTTTTAAGTATAAAAGTCAGGATTTAAGGAATATTCAATTTCATCGCCATCACATAAACTTAATAAATGCCATGAAAAAATTATTGTTTGTATTGTTTAGCTTATTGGTTTTCATCACCGCTTGTGATGAAGAACCCATCGTTCCTTCAAAAAATACTTTGAAGGCCCATGCAGGCATCGACTTGCAAGTTGAAGTCAATCAGTTGCTTGTTTTGGACGGATCCAATTCAAAAGACGAAGCATCACAGGATTTTGAGTATCACTGGAGTATCAAAAGCCATCCTGAAAACAGCAATGCCTTGTTGAGCGAAGAGACTTCGGTCTCACCAAAATTCAGGTCTGCCACAGTTGGTACCTATGTGGTGGAGCTGAAAATCAGCAACGATGTTTATTCCGACAGCGATGAACTGAATGTTGTTGTTTTTGAAGCGACTAATCCTCCGGTTAACCAGCCGCAAATCATCAATCAGGATATTCAGTATGACAGGACCCTTCCCAACCTTTACGAAGATCCGTCGATTCCCGATTACCTGGTCACCGAAGATGTGTGTGTAAGCGCTTTGCTCACCATCGAACCTTCGGTAAGCATTGCATTCGAAGCCGATAAGGCCATGTATGTTGAATACGAGGGAACCCTTCGTGCCGAAGGTTGGATTGGAAAGGAAGTTGTATTTACCGGGAAGGAAAAAACACCCGGATACTGGAAAGGCCTGATTATCCATTCACCCAGCGAACAGAACCTCCTCAAACATGCGATCGTCGAATACGGGGGCAGTAACCGGGCCAATGGCATGGAAGCTGCTGCCAACCTTGCACTTGCTGGTGAATCAAAAGCAAAACTGACAGTGTTAAGCTCCACCCTTCAGCATAGTAAGTCCTATGGTCTGGTGTTGGAGTCAGGTTCTGCCTTCAGTGTTCCTGTCAATGATCTTGTTTTGAAGAACAATCAACGTCCGGCTTTGATTCCGGCTTCACAAATGACTGTATCGTTGGGTCTTGTTTATGATAACGAATGGAATGTGATTGATGTGACAGGCGATCTTGTTTACGCGCAAAATGAGATTCTTTGGCATCGGGCCATTGACAACAGCACACCGGCTGTGACCGTTCCTTACCGGGTAATGGGAAAAGTTGTGGTGAACAGTGGCCTGAGAATTTTACCGGGTACTCATTTCATGTTTGATGTCAATGCTGAATTAATGATTGGCCACAATGGTTACCTCATTGCCGTAGGCACCGGAGTGGATCCCATCAGGTTTCACGGAGCCGTACCCAATGAAACAGGGTATTGGAAAGGTATCGGCATTCATTCCAGTCATGCATTGAACGAGCTGAAATACGTGGAGGTATATGGAGCCGGCAGCCAGGCCATGGAAGGTTTTGATCAGGCCGCAGCCATCATTCTCGATGGTGAAAGCCAGGCTACAGTGAGCATCAAATATTCAAAAATAGGCCGAAGTGGTGGCTACGGGCTTTTTGTTGAAAACAAAGCCCAGTTATCAGCCTTTAACTTCAATAAACTTGGATACAATACCCATGCGGCCATGGCTTTGCCGGTCAACGAGGTAGCGAAGGCCAACCAGATGCTGTCCCTTGAATTTGTTGGCAACGGGCACAATGGGATTGAAATACTTGGCTCCGTTTTGCTGGAACCCAACAAGCAGGAAACGGTTTGGCCGGCTTTAAGTTTTGGTGCCACTTACCTGGTAAGCAGTGACCTGAGCATACAAACAGGCTTAAAGCTGATGCCAGGTGTAGTCCTCAAATTTGCCGAAGGGAAAGGCCTCAAAGTTTCAGGTATTGGTTACCTGAATGCTCAGGGAAATGACGATTTGAAAGTTGTTTTCACCGGAAAATCGGAAAGTAAAGGCTACTGGAACGGCTTGCATTTTCAATCCAACAGTGATGCAAACATTCTACACAATGCCGTGATCGAATTTGCCGGTATGGAGCGCCAAACCGGTAAACCTTCGGCCAGCATTTATGTGGGTGAAAATTACGTTTCCAAACTCCATATTGCCCGTTCAAAAATCGCTCATGGTAAGGGCTACGGAATTGCGCTTGCTACAAACCTGGGAACCATCAACAGCGATTTTGAGTCATTGAATGAATTTGATGACCTGAGCCTGGGAAAAATTTATCAAAATACAAGCTGGTAGTTAGCCAGAAATTAATTGAATAAAACCATGAAAAAATACTTTGCAATCATCCTGAGTTTGCTGATGGGATCCTTCATTAGCTTTGGACAGGACACTTCAAAATATGAACTCCGATTAACGGTTCCTGTAATTGACCTTCCCCAAAACAGTACTTTGTCCTACCACGTGCCTTCGATGAACCAGTCGTTGGAACTGTCGAACGATTTCTATGAACTGGGCTTCTGGGGAATCGACCATCTGGGAAATGGACTTTTCCAACCGGATACCTATCCAGATTCCGGTTGGAGAAAACTCTCCAACAATGCATTCAAGTACGCCCTGGGTTTGGGTTTTGCCAAATATGGCAGTGAGCTTCCAATTCCCCTGGGAGTATGGGCACACGAAGAATTTCATCGTTCAGTTTTAGGGGTCAACGAAATTGCTTCCAAAAACGGCAACTGGCTTTTTAGCCGCTGGGACGGAACGGTGTATGGCGTGAGCGATGCACAGCTTGATCAGTTGAAAAGTACAAACAATCAGCAACTCTTGTATTCCTATGTTGCCGGAGTTCAGTATGAAGTTGCGCTGAACGAACTGACTACATTGAATGAGTTTTACAAAAAGAGAACCCAGCATAAGAATGCTTTACTTTTGTACAATGCCCATTATGTGTTCAACTATTTCAAGTTCTCCACCAGTGCATTCAGCGATTCGGTAAAAATATTGGCGCCACCGCACGAGCACAGCGATCCGGCTGAAAGGGATTTTGCCGGTGCTGATCTTACCGCCTGGGCTTTCGACATGTTCAATCCTTCGCTTCCTTTTACCGCAAGGGACTCCTTCCCGAACGGGGAAGGCGTGAACCGCAGGGTGGGATATTCTGATCTTTCATCCGATGCTCAATCTTTTCTGATTAAGCAACGGAAACTGTCCTTGTTGAACTTTCTGAATCCGGCCATCTTTTTTGTGAACAGGATCAAAGTCAACAACCATCTGTCGTTCAATTTCTTTGCGCAGTATGCTCCAACACATTTTGGAAACGATGTAGCCCTTTTTCTCCCAGTTCAGTTTAAAAATTACGATCTCCTGGTCAAGCTCCACAATTACAGCAATCAAAGCAACAGTGGTTGGGGGCTGGGATTGGGTTTGCATCATTTTCAACTTAATGAAAAAATCGAAACTGACCTGACCTTGAATGTATGGAACCAGCCTGAAACATTTTTTGCGAACAAGATGCTCACCGGAGGCAGCGTGCAATTGAATACAAGCTATTATTTCAGGGAAAACCTGGCCGCTTATGTTTCAATTACCGGCAAAACAAAGGGCTGGATGCTTGGAAATTCATATCTGGATAGCAATTTGTCGATTCAGGTGGGCATACAATTCAACATTGCCGGATAGGAATATTTTTTAAAAGTCATGAACCATAAACACATTCAAAAAATGAAAACAACATTGATCACCTTATTGCTGGCAGCAACCTTATTTGCCTGCACCACCCCACAAATGGCCCTTGCCCCTTCTTTAAAAAACAATAGCGAAACCATGGCGGTTAAAGGGAAACAGGGACTTCAGATACGTCGTACTCTTAGCTTTGGCAATTATTCAACCAGCAAAGTAAAACAGGGCTGGCTCACAGGATACGACATTCCCTTTATCCTTCGTTTTCAGGGCATGCAGGAAAAAATTTCGTTTCAGCAATTTGGAACCGAAGGGCAGGTTGCCGATGTTTTTGCATCAGGAAAATTCAGAAGCACTGAATTGCCTTTGGTTCGTGATCATTTCGACATTCTGTTGAAAGAAAAGAACCACTTTGCCGGAAGCGTAGTGTTGAACCAGGGTCGCGATGTTTGGGAATTTCTGCTGTACAACCCCGATGGGAAATTTTTAAGCAATGCAGGAGCCGGTTTCATTAAAGGCAGTGCTGCAAGCATCGATGTGAAAGGCGTTACCCAACTGGAAAACGGGAATAACTATTCGATTCGCTTTGTGGGTTATGAATTTGTTCACAATGGTGAAATTATAGGCGCTGTGGAAACCATCAACAAAGGAAAAGTTTGGATGAAAAGCAACCTGGACGAAGATCTTCAGCTGGTCCTGGCCAGCCTTTCTTCCTGCCTGTTGTTAAGAACCAACCTGGAGGAAAGTGTTGATTACATGGAAATATAGTTGTCATAAACTGAATGCACTTTCAAAATTTCCCTGGCATTTCTGGCTTTCGTATGAAAATCTCGTTAACTTCCTGCAATGTTAATGAAACAGCATTGTTAATTGATCTAAG
This sequence comes from Prolixibacteraceae bacterium, assembly GCA_016938055.1. GTDB lineage: Bacteria > Bacteroidota > Bacteroidia > Bacteroidales > Prolixibacteraceae > Roseimarinus. The sequence goes on along the minus strand of JAFGVJ010000387.1, from coordinate 2,846 downwards.
ATGAAGCAAACGAGTATACAATCCTTTGATTTAGTTGTGATTGGATCGGGACCTGCCGGACAAAAGGGGCAATAGCCGCAGCCAAAGCAGGCAAGAAAGTGGCGGTGGTCGACCGCATTTCCATGATTGGTGGTGTATCCTTGCACCGCGGAACCATCCCCAGCAAGACCTTGCGCGAGGTGATCATTTACCTGTCGGGCATCAGGCAGCGCAGTTTTTATGGCGATGACTACGCGGTGAAGGAAAACATCAGCACCAACGACCTGGCCCTTCGGGTGCAACAGGTGGAGATGCGAGAAATGGCAGTGATTTATGACCAGCTCTACCGAAACGGCATCCATCTTTTTTATGGTTTGGCCCGATTTGTTGACCAGCACACCGTGGAAATTGAAAACCAGGATGGAAAGCAGTTGCTGAAAGGCGATCATTTTCTCATTGCTTGTGGAACACGCCCGGCCGATCATGCCGAAATCCCTTTCGACGGGGAGTCCATCCTGAATGCCGACCAGATCCTCGATTTGCCTCGCTTACCCAACGAGATGATCATTGTGGGGGCCGGGGTCATTGGCCTGGAATATGGTTCCATGTTTTCGGCCATGGGGGTGAAGGTCACCTTCATCGACCGTGGTAACAGGGTGCTGCCTTTTATCGACCATGAAATCATGGAGCTGTTGCTGGAACACCTCGAAAAGCGGGGGGCCAGTTTTTATCTGTCGCAAACGGTTCAAAAAGTAGAAAAGCAAGGAGACAAGGTGAAGGTGGTCCTCCATAACGGGCTGGAGCTCTATGCCGATACCCTGCTGCATGCCATAGGCCGCCAGGCCAATTCCGATACACTGAACCTTTCGGTATTGGATATCGAAACTGATGACAACGGACGCATTGTTGTGAACGATGATTTTCGGACAGCCGTACCGCACATTTATGCCGCAGGCGACGTGGTTGGCTTTCCTGCCCTGGCTGCTACCTCAATGGAGCAGGGCCGCTTGGCTGCCTGCCGCATGTTCGGCGCACCGGCCCGCTACCAACCCGGTTTGTTGCCCTATGGCATTTATGCCATCCCGGAGATTTCCATGATTGGCAAAACCGAGCAGGAGCTGCAAGCCGAAAATATTCCTTATGAATATGGAAAATCAAAATACGTGGAGCTGGCCCGGGGCGGTATTATGGGCGTGGATACCGGCATGTTAAAGCTGCTGTTTCACCCCGAAACCCACCAGGTATTGGGGGTGCACATCATTGGAGAAGCGGCTACGGAGCTGATCCACATCGGGCAAACCGTGATGGCTTTTGGCGGTACAGTGGAATATTTCCGAGACACGGTGTTCAATTATCCCACCCTGGCCGAAGCTTACAAGGTAGCTGCACTCGATGGACTGAACCGTTTGAATGGGGTTTAGTAGGAAAGAGGAATATGTGAATTCGACAATCCGACAATGAGTCAATTCGACGATTCGGCAATGAGTTAATTCGTTAATGAGTTAATTCGGCAATTCGGCAATGAGCCAATGATACTGAAGAAACCATCAACAATTTTCTGTGTCTTAGTGTCTCCGTGTTTTATTAAGGTTTTAATGGAATAAGGATGACATTCAGCGACGAAGCCGGGAGTTGAACATTGCTAAGCGGATCTTTCCCTTTGAGTTCTTGTTGCGCTTTATTGAAGCGATTGGGGCTGCCCACTTCGTTGTACCAATCAAGGGCTCCAATCAGGGTTTCGATGATCACTGCTTTCTTTGCATCGCGCCTGGATCCGGCAAGGCTGATGCTCACTTGTTTGGCTTGTTCAGCTGTATTGACCAGTTTTACCATCAGGGTATTGCTTTCATCGTTGATGGTAACGCTGCCATAAAGTTGCTGCTGTCCGGTGAGGGCCTCGTTGTTCTCCAAAACTTTAAAAACCCTGTCGCCACTGTATTTCGAAAAGGTCTGCTGCACAAAATAGTTGGGCGTGGGCATGGCTTCCAGGTTGTTGAACCAGATGAGGTCGGGGTTCCACTGCCAGGCTTCCTTGTGGGCAAAAAGCGGGGCATAGGCGGTCATGGTCACCACATCGGCATTGCGTTCCAGCCCGGTCATGAAGGCCGCTTCGGTGAGGGCTGCCCACCAGTTGTTGCGACTTTCGGGAGCATTGCTGTTACTATGCACGTGTGAGGCATATTCTCCGGCAAAAACTTTGGGGCCTTTGCGGTCGAAGCTGTCGTAGCGTGTGGCATTGTCCAGAAACCACTGAGGATCTTTGTAGTAGTGCTCGTCCACCAGGTCGGCGGGGAATTTCTTCAATTCTTTCCAGAGGTATTCATTGCGTTCATCGGTGGTGGGACCGGCTGCAGCAATCAGCATAATTTCGGGATGCTTTTCCTTCAGTATCTTGTGAAATTCGGCATAACGCTCAAGGTATTGAGGCCCCCATTGTTCGTTGCCTATGCCCAGGTATTTTAAGTTGAAGGGCTCGGGATGGCCCATGTCGGCGCGAAGTTTTCCCCACACGGTGTTCACATCTCCATTGGCAAATTCTATTAAATCAAGCGCATCCTGGATATAGGGCTCCAGGTCGTCCATGGCTGCCACTTCTTTGGAGTTAAACTGGCAGGCCATGCCGCAGTTCAGGATGGGCAGGGGTTCTGCTCCCAAATCTTCCGACATCAGAAAGTATTCGTAGAAACCGATTCCGTACGATTGGTAATAATCGGGGGCCATGCGATGACGGAATTCGTCCATCCAGCGCGATTTGATGAGCACACGGTCCTCGATGGGACCTACGGTGTTTTTCCACTGATAACGGTTGATCAGGTCGTAGCCTTCCACAATACAGCCTCCGGGGAAGCGAACAAAGCCGGGGTTCA
>JAFGVJ010000386.1 GCA_016938055.1 Prolixibacteraceae bacterium | reverse complement strand
TGGTGATGCTCTTTTTGAAGAAGTACCTTCAAAAACCCATGCACCTTTTTGGCGGTGTTGGTTTTGTGGGAATTTTCATTGGCGTTCTGATCAATTTGTACCTGTTGATATTGAAAATCATGGGGCACAACATTTGGGGAAAACCCATATTAATATTGGGAGTTATCTTCTTGTTGGCAGGTTTACAGCTAATTACTGTAGGTTTGATTGCCGAAGTGCAAATGCGCACTTACTTCGAATCACAAGACAAAAAACCCTACCGAATCAGAAGAATTGATCGGGCAGGGTAATTTTATGAGGGGTATTCAGCTTGTTAAAGCTCCTTGAGCAATTTCAAAGTAGCATCGTAATCGGGCTCAGTAGTGATTTCAGGCACTATTTCTACCAGGCGCACAATACCTTCCTGATCGATGACAACAGTACCTCGGGCCAACAAAGCCAGTTCCTTAATCAGGTAGCCATATTTCTGGCCGAATTCTCTTTCTTTATAATCCGAAAGGGTAACAATGTTGGAAAGCCCTTCGGCAGCACAGTAGCGTTTTTGTGCAAAAGGTAAGTCCAGCGAAACACTCAGTACTACAACATCTTTCATCGATCCGGCAATTTCATTGAATTTATGATTTTGCTTTTGGCAAATACCGGTATCAATGGAGGGATAAATGGCAACAACCACTGTTTTTCCTTTGAAAGCTGACAAACTTACCGCCTGTAAACTTTGATCTATTCCGGTAAATTCAGGAGCTTTATCACCAACTTTAATGGCATTGCCCGTTAGGGTTACCGGATTTCCGGCAAAGGTGACCAAACCTGTTCTTTCTGACATATTCTTATTTTTTTTAAGATTTCACAATAGCTTTTAAACATAAAAAAATGATAAATGTTTAAGCGCTGCAGCTTTTTTTAAATTTTATGATGTTGGTCGTTTGATGCTGCAACCCAGATTACGGGTTTCTTTCACCTTGATTTCTTTTCCACTTCCAAGACTGTTAAGGGCGTCTTTCAGGTAAAATTCTTTCACACCCGCCGTATCCTTGTAATTGTCGTCGATGGCCCCTTTGTAAACCAATTTCAGGTTTTTGTCAAAGAGAAAAACATGCGGGGTAGTTTGTGCTCCCAGTTCGTTGGCCAGTTTGCTCTCTTCGTCAATAAGGTAACACCATTCATAAGCTAGTTTTTTGGCATGATCGGCCATGGCTTTGGGGGAATCATCACCATCGCGTTTGGTGTGGTTGGAATTGACCAGGGTGAAACCCACCTTGTTGGCTTTGGCCAGTTCATGTACCATGGGATAACGGTCTTCCCATGCCACCACAAAGGGACAGGTATTGCATGAAAAAATAATCAGTAAACCATTGTCTTTTACAATCGAAGCCAAGTCGGTTGATTCACCCATGGTGGCACAAGCCATTTCGGTATCTGTCGTTTTCAGATTGTCGCCAATGTTAATGACGGGGATTTGGGCAGCCACTTGCAGTGATGCCAGCAGAAGGATCATAAATGTCATTTGTTTCATTGCTATTCTTATTGATTGGTTCACTGAACAAACAGTTCTTCTTTACCATTTGTTTAAGCATAGCAGGGTGAAAAAAAGGAACCAGGCTGCCCAATCTGATCAGGCAACCTGGTTCACAGGTTCTGAATTGATGGGTCTTATGCGTTGTTGTGGCGAATGACTTCGCCGTTTTCGTCTTTGAAATTTCCGGTTATCACTACAATCAGGTCAACCAGGTACCAAATTCCAAAACCACCCAGGGTGATCAGCATCAGGATACCTGAGCCCACACGTCCTAGGTAAAAACGGTGTACCCCAAAAACACCCAGAATCCAGCACAACAAAAGGGTAGTAACCCATTTCATGTTGATGGAACTGTTGCGGACTACATCGGGTTGTGCCACCTGACAATTTGGGCAGACACTGGTTCGGGAATCGATAACATTACCACAATTGAAGCAATACTTTTCGTTTTCTGTTCTCATGATCGTTTAATTTTTGATCAAAGATGAACAAACAAACAAAACAAATATGACGGCAATTGGTGAACAAGCTGATTTTGCCGGTGAAGCCTCCAAAAAGTCAGCTCATCCCCATTGGTATCATTGATGAAAGCAACAAGGCACCATGGTTGATCAAAAAACCTGGCAAAGGGACAAAGCAATTGCAAGCCCAAATCCAGCTCAGCACTTGCTGGTGCCGCTGATCATGAGCTCATGAAAAAATCTTTCGACCCTTTTTATGACAATATGGATGAGAACCGGTGAGTCAAACTCAACCGGCAATTTTTTTAGTTACCTGTTCCGGTTGTTGGTGGATTGAATGGATCGTCATCTTCTTTTTGTGGATCATCCCCCCCCTTTACCCTGATTAATTCATCAACTGATAACACGTGTACAAAATTTTCTCCTGACAAAAATTCGTTTAAATTTTTCATAATGGATTTCTTAAAAATAATTAACACTTTTGCTTTTACCTTCACCTATATATCCGGAAAAGTGGCAAAAGGTTACCCTCATTTTGGAAATATTTTTCAAAAAAATCACAAAATGTTGATTATCAGGATAGTTTTTACCTTAATTTTTGGCCTTTTTTGGGGTCTGAATTTTGCCCAAAATCGCAACGATTCACTGATTGAGGTGGCAACAGGCTATAACAACGCTGGAATGTTGCAATTGAGGGAAGGGAATTACAGGGCTGCTGATAGTCTATTTCACCTTTCAATTACTGCCTGGGATAATGTCTCTATTTATAATGTTTATAGTT